>CADEDX010000004.1:0-30567 GCA_902826195.1 uncultured Bradyrhizobium sp.
GTAGGCCGTCTTCAGATCAGGCCCACCGAACGCGATATTAGTGGTGACGCGGTCGCCGCTCGGCACCTGCTCGACAAGCTTGCCGTCGGGCGCGATCACCGAGAAGCAGCCTGAGATGAGGGTCGCGACGCAGACATTGCCGTTCGCTTCGACCGCAAGCGAATCGAACATCTGGTAGCCGCCGAGGCCCGCGATCGGCTTGCCGCGCTCGCCGCGATAGATCACGTCGCGCGGCTTCAGCGTGCCGGGTGCGGAAAGATCGTACGCCCACAGCCGCGCCGTCGGCGTCTCCGCGATATAGACCGTGTTCTCGTCCGGCGAGAGGCCGATGCCATTGGCCGGCAGCACGCCATGCACGACCTCGACGACGTCCTTCAGGCCAGGCTTGAGATAGTAAATCCCGCCGACATCCATCTCGCGGGCACGGCGCTTGCCGAGCTCGGAGAACCAGAGACCGCCATGCTTGTCGAACACCAGGTCGTTCGGCCCGCGCAGCTTGTATTCGCCGCAGCGGTCGACGACGGTTTCGACCTTGCCACTCTGCAGATCGACGCGCTGGATCGAGCCGCCTTGATAGTCGTCGGGCTGCGGCCCGGGCATGATCATCTTGCCGGTGGGGATCCAGGTGAAGCCGCCATTGTTGCAGATGTACATCTTGCCGTCGGGGCCTAGCGCCGCGCCGTTGGGGCCGCCGGGAATCTGCGCGACGACCTCTTTTCGCCCGTCGGGATGGACCCGCGTCAACCGCCTGCCCCGGATTTCGACCAGCACTACCGAGCCGTCGGGCATGACCACCGGGCCTTCGGGAAACTCCAGATCGGTAGCGAGAACGCGGATATCGGCCATGAATCCCCCCGGCTTTCTCTGGCGCAGGCGGATTTGCAAGCCTGTTTCCCACGCGCAACGTTTTGGTTACGGGCTGTTATGGCAAAGAGGATCACGCTTGCCAACCCGAGGACCTGCGCAACAGGTATTACCGGGGCGGGCGGCCGCGCGTTTGTCGGTCTACTCGTACAAATATCCGACCGGCTTGCCTTCGTTACGCAACGGGCGAACGTCCGTGCGCGTGATGATCTGGCCGGCCAGGCCGTCGATTTCGTCGCGCTGCGTCGGCGTCCAGCTGCGAAGGTTTTCGATGCCTTTCAGCAAGCCCAGCCGGAGGATCTGGGTATTTTCGCCTAAGCCCACCAGATTGATCGTGTCCTTGCCCGCCGTCACCGTATCGCCGGTCGCAAGTTCAAAATTTTCCCCCGCGCTGTTGGTGAATTCGGCGCTACCGCGAATGACGCGGTAGATGACAACCTCTCCTTTCCCGAGAAAGACGGTGTCGGCGGCCACGGACGCGCTCTTCGGCAACAGCGACTGGCCGCGCGGATCGGTCGCGATGATATGTCCGGTGGTAAGGCGGCCGCTCGGAACCTCGATCCCGATATCGCGCACGTAAACGGGGCCAGCCGATTTGATCGGCGAGCCTGCCGGCAGCGGCTTAAAGAGCGCATCCAGCTCCAGCGGATCCTGCAGCCAGAAACAGGCGTCGGCCGGGCGGTCATGCAACGGATGACTCCAGGCGACGCGTGGCGTTTCCTCTTCGTTGATGTGGTCGTGATCGACCACCGTCGGATTGGGAAAGGTCGTGGGGTCGGTGATGAAGGCCTCGAGAAACTTGCCGGAATAGCCCATCGACATCGGGTCCGGCACCACGGTCTGCGGCGTTTTCAGGTTCTCCTCGGTCGACAATCCCGACCAGGTGTAAAACAGCTGCCGATGCACGATCGCGCTCTGCAGCATCACCGAACCGGGACCGACGTAGTAAAACCGGCCATCGTAATCGAAGGTGAACACGCCCGACGTGACCAGCACGAGCTGGTAGCCGCCGGGCGGAAGGTGAAGATGGAAATCGGTCGGGCCGGTGTCGGCGCGATAGATTGGCAGATTTGTCGAGACTTCGTGGAGCAGGAAGGTCTCGTTGTTGGCATGAAAGCCTTCGTTGGCGCGGTTGTAGAGCGCCTGCGGGCGATAGGTCGGTTCGTGCGAGGCATCCCGATTGCGATCGATCGCCACGAAGTTGTTGGTGTTCAGGCGGAGGGGATCGCCGTTCGGGCGCGTGAGGCCAGGCCATTTCAGATCAACCGCGGCATGAATGTTCATGGCTCTCTCCAATCCCTGAAGTTCAGCGAGACCTGATTTCAGCGGGACCTGAGGCCTATTCAATGTGCTGCAGGGCGCTCGGTATCGCCGATCGGTCCTAGTGGACTTATGCTGCAATGCGAATTCCGGGCCAGTCCCCGCGGTGCCTCGCACCGGCTTTACAGACGAGCCGTCGGCCTAAGCCGGTGGAAAAAGGGTTAGGCTATACAGGATGTTAGGCAGCCGCCACGCGAGGCTGCCTTATCCCTCATCAGCAAGGCCGCCTCACAGACGAGAGTTGTCTTTGCGCAAATTCTTGGCAAGCATAGCCAGGAAAAGCGCAGGTGACTCGTGGCCGGCGTGTCGCCACCAGCCGCCTTACTCCCTCACGGGTATCCAGATTTCGAGCCCGCCATTACCGGTGGCCGGATCGAATTTTTCGTCATAACGCTCAAAATTCGGCGCGTCCGCCGCCTTCATGCCCGACGCCGGCAGCCAGTGATTCCAGATCGTATTGACGGTGCGGCGGATGGTCGAGATGTGCTCGGCGTGGGTGAAGACCGCGTATTTCTGTTCGGGGATCCGCACGCGGGCGAACTCGCGCGGCAGGCCCGAGAAGTCGGCGACCTCGATGCCAGCGATGTAATCGAAATTGCAGGCGTCGTCGACGTTGCAGCAGACGCCATAGGCGATCTTGCCGATCCGCGCCGGGATGTGGTCGACGGTCTGGTGAAACTGGTGCCAAAGGTTCGGAATGCCGGCGCCGCCGTTTTCCTGGGTGCAGCGTTCGACGATGCCGGAGACCAGAAACGACTTGCCGATTTCGAAACGCGGGGGTTTCAGGTTTTCAAGCAGGGTCGAATCCATGACGATGGGTTCCTGAAGCATGAGACGGTCCAGGCACGTTGCGGCGCGAACGGCTTCGGGCGTGATGCCGAAATGATCGCGGAACGCGCGGGTGAACGCTTCGTGAGAGCCGTAGTCCGCCTCCAGCGCGAGGCTCAGGATGTCGGGCGCGCCGGCCGCCAGCGCCTGTGCGGCCCGGGTCAGGCGGCGGGCGCGCACATAGCGCATCACCGAAAGGCCGGTCGCGCTGGCAAAGGCCCGCACCAGATGGAAGCGAGAGACGCCGGCCACGCCAGCGACGTCATCGAGCGTCAGCGGCTCGGCGAGGTGGCTTTCGATGTACCAGAGCGCCTTCTGATCCGGATTCATGGTGGATAGCCTTCATGAGAAGCGGCCGCATCATGCCCCCATGCGGCGCGGTTCATTTGACAATCCTTGCTCTGCGCTGCTGCGGCTGACAATGTGTTCGAAACAAAAATGGGAGGAACCATGCTGATCACCGATGTCCGGGCCCACCACATCCGCATTCCCTACGACGCCGGGGTCGCGAGTTTCAGGCAGGGCGCCGCCTCGATATCCGCGCTCGAAATCATCATGGTCGAGGTTTCCACCGATGCCGGCATCACCGGCTGGGGCGACGCCTTTGCCTATGTCTGCACGCAAACCACCCGCACCGCGGTGCAGGAAATGATTGCGCCGCAGGCGCGCGGCCAGGCGGTGCCCGACGCGGCCGGCATTCCTGCCTTCATGGAACAGATCCAGCGCAATCTGCACCTGTTCGGCCGCTATGGCGTCACCATGTATGCGATATCGGCGCTCGACATCGCGCTGTGGGACCTTGCCGCGAAAGCGAAAGGCGTGCCGATATACAAATTGATCGGCGACGCGAAGCGGTTGCGCATACCCGCCTATGCCAGCTTGATGCGGATCGGCAATCCCGACCTGATCGCGCGCGAATGTGAAACGGCGGTCCGGCTGGGCTACAAGGCGATCAAGTTGCACGAGACGACGACCCCGGCCGTGTTTGCCGCGCGGCGGGCGATCGGTCGCGACATTCCGCTGATGGTCGACATGAACTGTCCACTGACCGGCGAGGCGGCGATCGCCTTCGCGCATGCCTGCCGCGACGCCGAGCCGCTGTTCCTCGAAGAACCGGTCTGGCCGCCGGAGGATTTTGCGACGCTGGCCGAGGTGCGGAGCAAGGGCGGGCTCAACGTGGCGGCCGGCGAGAATGCCTGCACGGTGCATCAGTTCAGGCAGATGATGAAGGCCGGCGCGGTGAGCCACGCGCAGCCTTCCGTGATCAAGGTCGGCGGCATCAGCGAATATCTCGGGGTTGTCGCAGTTGCCGACGAACTCGGCGTCCGGCTCGCGCCGCATTCGCCCTATTTCGGACCGGGCCTGCTGGCAACGCTGCAACTGCTGGCGCTGCGCGACGATTCAAGCTTCGTCGAGATGTTCTACATGAAGCGCGCCGGATGTCTGTGGCGCGGCCGCGTCGACGTCGATGGTCATGGCGACGTCGAGGTGCCGCAGGGACCGGGGATCGGCTATGAACCGGATCGCGACGTGATGGAGCAATTCCGCATATCGTGAGCGCGGCAGGCGCTGTTACTTCGCGCCGTCCTTGGCCGGCGCGACGTCCTTGGCGACGGGCGAGGCCTCCTTTGCCGCGGGAGTTGCAACTTTCTTCGCGTCGTCTGCCGCCTTCTGCGCCGCCTGCAATTCGACGACAGTTTTCTGCAGTCCAATGACCGCGCCCCTCAGCGCCTCGATCTGCCTGTTGGCAGCATCCAGCTTCTGCTGATGATCCGATGTCAGCTTGTTGATCGTCTTCTGCAGGAAGTCGACGTTGCTCTGCAGGCAGGAAGTGCGCCGCTCCATGGTCTTTTCGACCGTGCAGATTTCGATGCCTGGCACGTCCTGCGCGCGAACGGCACCCGGCCATGTCGCCGTCAGCAGTGCGAAGGTGGCGAACGCGATCCTGTTCCTAAAAGCGACCATCAATAATCCTCGTTTCAGAACGTGCGACGCACATGAACATCCATCACGGCAATTTGCACGACGCGCAACCGCTTCCTCAGTGATACCATACTGATACCTCATTCAGGCGTTGTGCTTGATCCCGTTAATCATGGGTGGATTTCGCCGCGAACTTTTAGCCGGTGTTCGCCGGCTGCGGCAGTGGAGATTGATTGTATGGCAACGCGTGAAAAACGGCTGGCTCAATTCGACGGATGTGGGGACCCGCCGCCGAACCTGCCCGTGGAGGTTCTTTGCGAGGATCACAGCGGGACCTATCAACTGCCTTTCGCCTGCCGCTGGATCGACGGCCATTGGCGCAACGACAGGACCGGCGGCATGGTCGAGGCCACGGTGGTCGGTTGGCGACTGCCGCGCACTAGCGCGATGTGAACTCAGACCGGCCGCGTCCTGTGCCAGAATGCGACGCAATGGCGCGTGACGTTTACCTTCGGAACGGCGATGGAACGAAACGCGCCCGAATCACTGATTTGACGTTGTACGCCGATGTTCACGGCTAGATGTCGTCCGCAAATTGAAGCGGCGCACCACATCCAGAACGACAACGATCGGCCGCAGCCAGCGGCCGACGACAAAGGTTAATTCCTCGGGAGACGACATGGCATTCAACTCCATGGTGTCATTGGCAACATCTTGTCGACATCCGGCGGAGGCCGACGTTACTGAAATCGGCCGGACTAACGATCTCTGGAAATCATCTGCATCGTCGCGTTCACGGCCGAACGTCGCCATGCGAAATCCGCGCCACGCGCGGTGCGGCGCGCGATTGGGCCGGCAGCGATGCACCGAACCACGGCCGTGGGCTGGCAGGAGGCGGGAAAAGCCGGAACGCCAGGGCTGCGGCTGAAACGGCTCGCTGCCGGCACCGGCCGAGCAAGTCCGCCCGCGGCCTTAGCCTTTTGGGCAGGCAAGATCGCGCCAGGAGTGCCTAATATTCAACCTCTAGCTCCTCGATGTCGGCGGGCTCGGCCTTGGCGGCCTCGACCCATTCCTGCATCTCGGGCATCGCCATAATGGTGCTGGCATAGGCCGCCAGCCCAGGTTCGAGCTTCACAGCGTAGGTCATGAAGCGGGTGACGACGGGCGCATACATCGCGTCCGCCATGGTGCGTTCGCCGAACAGGAACGGTCCGCCTGACTCGGCGAGACATTCCCGCCAGATGGTGCAGACCCGGTCGATATCGGCCTGGGCGCGCGACCAGATCTTGAAGCCGGGGAAATGCCCCTTCAGATTGACCGGCAGCGAGGCGCGCAGCGTGGTGAATCCGGAATGGATTTCGCCGCAGATCGAGCGGCAATGCGCGCGCTGGATGCGGTCGGCCGGCAGCAGGCCGGCGTCCGGCTTCACCTCGTTGAGGTATTCCGCAATCGCCAGCGTATCCCAGATGGTGGCGCCGTCATGGCGCAGGCACGGCACCAGGATCGACGACGACAACAGCAGGATTTCGGCCCGTGCCGAGGCATCATCGGGCGCAGTGATGACCTCCTCGAATTCGAGCCCCGAGAATTTTGCCAGCAGCCAGCCGCGCAGCGACCAGGACGAATAATTCTTGCTGGAGATGGTCAGTGTGGTCTTTGCCATATGGCCTTCCTTCGTGCCCCCAAATGCAGCCGCAAGGCATGGGGCGACCGACCGCACCGCCGCCCAATGCCTGTGCGTCGGCAATCTACTCAGCAAGCCACGTGCCAGTTTTTCAGACCGGGCGGCCCGCGCTGGCGTCGATATTGCATGGCACCGCGCACAGGGGCCAGTGTGTAAGCGATGCCAATGATGTCAATGATGTACCAAGCCTACCAGAACCACATGGACCTGACGTCGCCATGGCGGACCGGGGCTACGGCGGCATTGAAATTTCTCAATCTGGTGCCGCAGGGCGTTTCCGACCGGGCGTTCGGCCGGCTCGCCGCGTCGCTCGAACTGATCTCGCGATCCTCCCTCACCTATCATCGTCCGGCCTACGGCATCGACCGGGTGATGGTCGGCAATCAGGAACTGGAGGTGACCGAGGAGGTTACCTTCGCCACGCCGTTCGGCTCGCTGCTGCACTTCAAGAAGGAGGACGCGCCGGAGCAGCCGCGGATGCTGCTGGTGGCGCCGATGTCCGGCCATTTCGCTACCCTGCTGCGCGGCACCGTGAAGACGCTGCTGCAGGACCACGACGTCTACATCACCGACTGGCATAACCCGCGCGACATTCCGCTCCATGCCGGCCGCTTCGGGCTGGAGGATTACACCGACCATCTGATCACCTTTCTCGACAAGATCGGCCCGCGCGCCCACATGGTGGCGATCTGCCAGCCATCGGTCTCCGCATTGGCCGCGGCTGCCGTGATGTCGGAGGAGAACCACCCCGCTCGCCCGGCCACGCTGACGCTGATGGCAGGACCGATCGACACGCGGATCCTGCCGACCAAGGTCAACGAATTCGCCAAGAGCAAGCCGATCAGCTGGTTCGAAAAAAACCTGATCAATTACGTACCGGTGCAGTGCAAGGGCGCGTTGCGAAAAGTCTATCCCGGCTTCGTTCAGCTCACCGCCTTCGTGTCGATGAACCTCGAGCGCCACATCAAGCAGCACGTCGACCTCGCCGATCACCTGGCCAAGGGCGAGAAGGAAAAGGCCGAAATCATCAAGACCTTCTATGACGAATATTTTGCCGTGATGGACCTGCCGGCCGAATTCTACATCGAGACCGTGCGCGACGTGTTTCAGGAGCACCTGCTGCCGCAGGGCAAGCTGATGCATCGCGGGAAGCCGGTGAACCCGGCCGCGATCAAACGCATGGGCCTGATGACGGTGGAAGGCGAAAAGGACGACATCTGCTCGATCGGCCAGACGCTGGCGGCGCAGGACCTGTGCACGGGAGTCCGCGCCTATCGCAAGGTACATCACATGCAGGCCGGCGTCGGCCATTACGGCGTGTTCTCCGGCAGGAAGTGGAACAACGAGATCTATCCGCTGCTGCGGGATTTCGTCCATGTGAATGCATAAGGTGTGCGCGATGCCGAAGGGTGGGCAAAGCGTAGCGTGCCCACCATCTCTCGGTATGCTCGACGATAGATGGCGGGCACGTCGCTTCGCTCCTCTGCCCACCCTACGGCCCCTCGCAATGACGATGAACTGCTAGCCGCACTCCCGTTCACACGTTAAAATCCCTCCCGAGGCCGACCGCTCAAGAGTCGCCAGGGAGGAATTATCATGCGGCTTTCGACCCATTTTCGCGCATTTGCGCTCGCGATCCCCAGCGTCATCCTGCTGACCGTCACGGCCGCTGCGGCCGAGGTACGGGTGATGATTTCGGGCGGGCTGACGGCGGCGTACAAAGCGCTGGTTCCCGAATTCGAACGCGCGACCGGCCACAAGGTGCTGACCGCCTACGGGCCGTCGATGGGCACGACCGCCAACGCCATTCCAGTGCGGCTCGATCGCGGCGAGGCGGCGGATGTCCTGATTATGGTCGGCTATGCGCTCGACGGTCTCATCAAGAACGGCAAGGCGATCGCCGACAGCAAGATCGACCTCGTCAAGTCGCCGATCGCGGTCGCGGTGAGGTCAGGTGCGCCGAAGCCGGACATCTCGACACCAGATGCGCTCAAGCGCGCGCTCCTGGCAGTCAAGACCATTGCCTATTCGGACAGCGCCAGCGGCGTCTATGTCTCGACCGAGATGTTCGGCAAGCTCGGCATCGCCGACGAAATGAAGGACAAGGCGCGGAAGATTCCGGCTACCCCCGTCGGCGAGATCGTGGCGCGCGGCGACGCCGAGATCGGCTTTCAGCAGATGAGCGAGCTGAAGCCGGTGGAGGGCATCGACATCATCGGCCCACTGCCGGACGGGTTGCAGAAGATCACGGTGTTCTCCGCAGGGATTGCCACCGCCTCGAAAGAACCCGACGCCGGCAAGGCGCTGATCAAGTTTCTCGCCTCGCCCGCGGCCCGCGCGGAGATCGCCAAGAGCGGCCTGGATCCGATTCCGGCGGGCGCGACGAATTAGCTCACCATTCGCATCGCCAGGGAATGGCGTGAGGGACGGCCCTCGCCTAGTTCGCCTGCGTCCGCACCGGCCGGTCCTTCAGGCCGTTGTTGTCATAGGCCTTGCGCAACGTGCCGTCGGCGATCGCTTCGTTGAGAAACTTGACCGCGAACGCGAGCGACTGCGGATAATTGGGCGGCACCGCCACTGCCGTCACCGTTTGCTTGAAGGTTTCGCCGAGCACGCGCGTGCCCGGGATGTGTGTCGCCATGGCGTTGAGCTGGTCGCGCGACAGCGCGAAGGCGTCGATCTCGCCATTCTTCAACAGGCCGAAGATTTCATCATAGGTCTGGTAGCCCGTGACCTTGGCGTTCTTCAGATGGGCGATCGCGCCGCGCATCGTCGTCGTGTTGTTGACGGCGGCCACCTTGATGCCCGGCTGATCGAGGGTCGCAAAATTGGTGACCGCCGAGCCCGGCTTGACGATGTAGGTCGCGTCCGCGACCTCGTAGATCGGCCCGAATGCCATCTTGCCCTCGCGTTCCGGATCCTTCGGCAGGAAGGTGATATCCCAGGTGCCCTTCGACGTCGCATCGACGATCTGCCCGGAATTGTTGTGCGCGACATATTCGACGGGGACGCCGAGTTGCGCCGCCATTGCCTTGCCGAGATCGACCGGCACGCCGGCATAACCGGTTTCGGTCTTGGTCGACCAGAACGCGCCACCGGCCGGGCTGATCGCAATCGCCACCCGCAGCTTGCCGGTCGGCGCGATTTCATCCTTCAAAGCGTCGGCAGCGGCAGGCGTCATCGTCATGATTGTTAATCCCAATAATAGGCCAGCCATTCCCGGCAAGGGTTGATTGAACATCGATTGCTCCTCCCCGCCAGCGAAGGGCTGGCGTTGCGCTCACCCTGCGTGGGGCGATCAGCGCTTCTTTTTCTTTGCCGCAGCAGCGCCCTTGGGGGCCGCCGCAGCCGGTGTTGCCGGCGTGGCCGGATCGGCGGTTTCAAACTTGCCGAAGGCAACGAGCTGGACACGCGCATTGGCGGGCGCGGCCGGGCGGTTGAGATCCTGCAACTGTTCCTCGCCCAGACCAAGGGCCAACAGCCGCTTCGGCGATACCTTGAAGGCGTTCACCAGCACATCCCGGATCGAGTCGGCGCGACGCTGGCTCAGAATGAGATTGTGATCCCGCCGGCCGGCGGCTTCGACATGATCGACGATCAGGTAGCGGTAGGGCCGCATTTTCGGATCGGTCAACGCATCCGCGATGCTGCCAATCGTCTGGTAGGAAGCCGGCCGGATCAGGGAGGAATCCTGGTCGAACACCACGTCGAAACGGAGCTGCGGCAGTTTCGTCAGTTGCGGCGCAATCGGTGGCCGCTTTTGCGGCTGGGCATCCGCCCTCGCCTTGATGCGATCAGCGGCCAGCTGCTTCAAGGCGGTCAGATCGATATCGGATTCCGCCTCGACGGCGAGTTTCTCGATGATCTCTGCGCTCGTTACGGCCGTTTGCGCCCGTGTTGCCGAGATCGGCAGGGCAACCAACGCCAAAGCGCCGAGGATGAGAGCGATGCCGTGCGGCTTATTTCCCCAACGCATCAGCGATACCCCGCTGCGCTGATCGCCTTGTTGCAGTTCGGCGTCGCCTTCTTGGTCGACTCTAAAAGGCATTGCAGGCCCTTGACGGGGTCTTCGCGGACCTCGCCGCAAAGATGTTTCAGTTCCCAATTGCAAAGTTTGACCAGCGACATCCGCGCGGTGATGCGCTGCTGGATGGCGCCCAGCGCGGTCGGAAAGTCGGCCTTGCACTTCGCCGATACGACGTCCTGGTTGCGGTTCAGGCACTCCCGCAGCCGTGTCGCATCAAAATTGACGCCACGGCAGTTGTCATCGATGTCCTTGCCGCAGCTCGCGGCCAGCATGGCGCCGGCCTCCTCGAACTTCATAGACTGCTGCGCCGCCGCCAGCGAGGGCGCCAATATCGAAATTATGAACAATAAAAACCGGATTCGGGTCATGCCCGCACCTCACACAAGGAGGGTAGTAATGGTCAAGTGTTCTGTTTGCCATGACTACGTCACCCCCGGCTATTGCGCCGCAACAAATCGTCGCGGGTGATCCAGAGGTATCTTTTCCGATATGCGGGCCCTCACCTGCCCTGGAGCTGATTTAGATCGACGCGGCGCCAAGCCTATCCAGACCATCCGTCGCCCTCTATCGTTTGCAACAAACTGCAGGTTGGGGGCGAAATTCCTGATGCCAGAGTCCGGTTTTGATGCGGAATTCGATGTCGTCGTGGTCGGCGGCGGTTCCGCCGGCTGTGTGTTGTCGGCGCGGCTGACGGAAAATCCAAAAGTGTCGTTATGCGTCATCGAGGCCGGCGGACGCGATCGCAATCCCTGGATCCACATTCCGATGGGCTTCGGCAAGCTGGTGCCGAACCCTAGGCTGAACTGGGGTTACGAAACCGAACCCGAACCGGGTCTCGGCGGGCGCACCGTGATCTGGCCGCGCGGCAAGGTGTTGGGCGGTTCCGGCTCCATCAACGGCCTCGTCTTCCTGCGCGGCGCACCCAGCGATTACGACGAATGGCAGCGTCTCGGCGCACGTGGCTGGAGCTACAACGGCGTGCTGCCGTATTTCAAGCGGATGGAGCACTGCGTCGATGGTGCCAGCGAATGGCGCGGCACCGGCGGCCCGATGACGGTGTCGAACATCAAGCGCCCCTCGACGACGGCGAAAGCGTTCGTGCAGGCCTGCGAGCGCCTGCAATATCAGCGCAATCCCGATTTCAACGGTGAGCGGATCGACGGCGTCGGCTTCGCGCCGCTCAACGTCCACAATGGCTGGCGCCGCTCGACGGCGGTCGGATATCTCAAGCCGAACCTCAATCGCAAAAACCTCGAACTGATGACGAAGACCCAGGTCCGCCGCATCCTGTTCGACGGCAACCGCGCCATCGGTGTGGAGGTCGAGCGGGACGGCCGGATCCAGCGCATCGGCGCGAGGCGCGAGCTAATCATCTCGGGCGGTGCGATCAATTCTCCGGTGCTGCTGCTCGCCTCCGGCATCGGCCCGGCCGTCGAACTGGCCAAGCTTGGCATCGACGTGAAACGAGATCTTCCCGGCGTCGGCAAGAATTTGCAGGACCATTATCAGTCGAGTTTCACGTTCAAGACCAACGCGACCGACACGTTGAACGAAGCCGTGATGAGCCCGGCCAAATCAGTCAAACTTGCGCTCGAATGGCTGCTCAGGGGATCGGGACAACTTTCCGTCGGTGCGACCGAAGCAACGCTGTTCGCCAAATCGAGCCCATCCGAGCCGGTACCCGATATCCAGTATCAGTGCCTCAATTTTTCGACGGACCGATTCAAGACCGGGCTGCATCGCTGGCCCGGGTTCACCTTCATCTTCAGCGTTTGCCGGCCGAAGAGCCGCGGCGAAATTACGCTGCGCGATGCCGAGGGACGCACCCCGCCGCGGATTCAGGCCAACTACCTGACCGACCCCGACGACGTGCGGATCATGCTGGCGGCCTTTCGAATCGCCCGGCAGATCGCCGCGTCCGAACCGTTTCGCTCGCTCGTTACCGAACAGATCAGGCCTGCCGCAGACATCACAAGCGATGAACAGATTGCCGATTACGTCCGGAAATTCGGCTCGACCGTCTATCATCCCTGCGGCACCTGCCGGATGGGCGAGGATGACGGCGCCGTGGTCGACAGCGAACTCCGCGTCCGCGGCATCGACGGCCTGCGGGTGGTCGACGCGTCCGTGATGCCGGCGATGCCCTCGCCGAACATTCACCCGGCGACGATCATGGTCGCGGAGAAGAGCTCCGATATCATTGCCAAGGCACTTGCGAACTAATGGCGCTGGCGGGCTGACGGCCCGCCCAGCGGCCATCATTTCGCCTGTGCCGCCGGCACCTTGATTTCCTGCGGCAGGATGATAGCGGCCACGATCACCAGCAGGCAGAGCGCGCCGAACGCCTGCAGCATTGTAGAAAAACCGCCCCGCTCGTAGAGCCACGCCACCAGCCCGACGGAAGCACCCGCCGCGGTGAAGCCGACGAAATAGCGTACGGAATAGGCGCGCGATCGCCATTCGTCGGTCGTGTACTTGCCGACCATGGCGTCATTGACGGTGACCTGACCAAACGCACCCATCACGATGCCGATGGCGGCGATGATCAGCGGCAGGTTCGACAGGCTCGCCGCGAAATACATGAACGGCGCCAGCACGAACGACAACGGCAGCATCACCGTCTTCAGCGAGTAATGGTCGATCAGCTTGCCGATTGTATACTGCGTCATCGCGCCGAACACATAGACGCCGGCCGCGATGATGCCGAGCATGGCAGGGCTATCAGTCATGCCGGCCAACCGCTCGGCGAACAGCTTTGGCATCGCCACGGTGATGGCGTTGAAGGTGGTGGAGATCGCGATCACCACGATCAGCAAGGCCAGGAACACCCGCCACATATCCTGCTTGGCGATGCGCGCCTGCGCCGCCGCCTGCCGCGTGCCGGTGCGGTCCTCGTGCACCACCATCAGCGCAAAGGCGACGCCGAGCAGAATCGTGATGATCCCGGGGACGACGAAGGCCCAGCGCCAGCCGAGATATTGCCCGATCACGCCGGTGACCAGCGCCGAGGATGCGACGCCGAGATTGCCCCAGACCCCGTTCAGGCCCATCTCGCGGCCGAGCTTGTCAGCATAAGATACGATCATCGCGGTCCCGACCGGGTGGTAGATCGAGGCGAACAGGCCGATCGCCAGCAGCGCCGCGCCGAGCTGCAGCGGCGTCTGGACGAAGCCGACCGAGATCATCGCCACGCCGATGCCGATGAAGAAGATCACCATCATGTGGCGGCGGCTCCAGCGGTCGCCGAGCCAGCCTGTGATCAGCGAGCCCGCGCCAAAGGCGACGAAGCCGGGGGTGGCGTAAGGCAATAGCTCGGAATAGGCCATTCCAAGCGCCGGACCCATGATGATGACCGCGGCGGCGAAGATCAGCATCGCGTAATGGTCGATGAAATGGGCGGCGTTGACAAAGCTGATCACCCTGGAGGGGCTGTTCATGGTCGATTCCCGAATCCCGCAATTTCCTGAAATGGGTTATACCGGGTTATCCTGACGGGATGTCGCCAATGAATATCGCTGAAAAGCCAATTGCCGCCATCATCGGCCGCCTGACCTCGACCGGCGACGGCATCCACATGATCGCCCATACCTACAAGAAGGGCGTCCGGCTCCACACCCACATGCACCGCGAGGCGCAACTGGTCTACGCGGCCAGGGGCACGATGCAGGTGACGACGCCGAAGGGCCGTTGGCTGGTGCCGCCGGACCGCGCGGTCTGGGTGCCGGCGCTGTCTGAGCACGCGATCGACGTGCTGGCCGATATCGAGATGCGTACGCTCTATTTCGAGCTCGACTGGCTGCAGCGCGAGGCGCGCAGCCACAGCCTGGAGGCGGAATTCGTGGTTCGGGTGTCGCCGCTGCTGCACCAGACCATACTGGCCCTGTTCGACGATCGCGGCGATCGCGAGCGGACCGCGCTGCTGCTGCGTCTGGCGATGATGGAATTGGACCAGGCGGAGGATTCCGCGACCTTCATCCCGCTGCCGCGCGAGCCACGCTGCCGGCGCGCCGCCGACATCGTGCTGGCGGATCCCACGACCGACCATGAGATTGAAAAGCTGGCGATCGAGGTCGGCACTTCGGTACGGACGCTGTCCCGGTTGTTCTCGTCGGAAACGCAATTGAGCTTCAAGAGCTGGTGCCAGCGCGCCCGCATCGCCGCCGCGATCGAAAAACTGTCGATGGACGCGGGCGTCTCCGTGAAGCAGCTTGCCTCGGATCTGGGATATGCGAGCGTGCCGGCCTTTTCCCACGCCTTCCGGCAGGTGACCGGAAAGACGCCGACGGAGTTTGCCGGGGAGGAGTAAGGCGCCTTGTCATACGCGGGCTTGCCACCTCCGCTAAAGCTCCGGCGCGCCAGTACGGGAAAGCCTCGGCGTAGCCGGGACCCGCGTATCCATCATTCTCCGTAAAGCACTTATTCCGAAACGAGATGGATGGCCGGGCACAGGCGAGCGGAAGCGACGCCGTCCTTCGGACGTCTATGCCCGGCCATGACGACCGGTTTGGATGCATGACATATTTACGTACGATCGGTACGCTTGATTGTGATCGGCACCGCCCCTAAATCTCATATAGGATTCCGCATTATCAGCTGGATTCGACCATCGCATGGCCAACGCCTTTTTTTCCGACCTTCTCTCGACGATATCAGAACGTGGCCGCACGCTGCTTCGGCGGGGCGAACCATCAGTCGCCCGCCAGGATGCCTCCGAACTGCTCGAACTGTGCAAGGCGCTGCTGTCCGGCCGCGGCGAGGCGTCCGGCACCGCGATGGCGCGCGACGTGCTCGACCGCTATCACGATCTTGACGCCGCCGGGCGGCTGACCTTCTTCGAAGCGCTGGCGCGGGATTTTGGTCCCGACCGCGAAAAGCTGTCGCAGGCGATCGAAGCTTGGCGCAGCCAGCCGAACGACTCTGACGCCAGCGACCTTCACTTCGCCTCCGAGCCGCAGCGGCAGGAACTGATGCGCCGGCTCAACCGCGCGCCCGGCGGCACCAGCGACCTGGTGGCGATGCGCGCCGACCTGCTCGCCTTGATCAAGGGCAACAAGGATCTGGCCGCGCTCGACCGCGACGTCGTGCATCTGCTCTCTTCTTGGTTCAACAGGGGATTTCTCGTGCTGCGCAGGATCGACTGGTCAACGCCAGCGAATATTCTGGAACAGATCATCCGTTACGAGGCGGTGCACGAAATCCGCGACTGGAACGATTTGCGCCGCCGCATCGATACCGTCGACAGGCGCTGCTACGCCTTCTTTCACCCGCAGCTCACGGACGAGCCGCTGATCTTCGTGGAGGTCGCCCTGACCGAGACGATCCCGACCGCAATCGCTCCCCTGCTCGCCGCCGAGCGACAGCCGGTGCCGATCGAACGTGCGCGCACCGCCGTTTTCTACTCGATTTCCAATACGCAAAAGGGGCTTGGTGGCATTTCCTTCGGCAGTTTCCTGATCAAGCAGGTGGTCGAGGAATTGCGGCGGGAATTGCCGAAGCTCGATACTTTCGTCACGCTGTCGCCGGTGCCGGGCTTCATGCAATGGCTGAAGAATGCCGAGGATGTTCCCGTCACCGACGAAGAACGCACGCTGCTCGAAAACCTCGACAAGCCGGACTGGTTCGAAAACCCCGAGCTGACCGCGCAGCTGCGCGTTGTGCTGGAGCCGCTGGCCGCGCATTATTTCCTGAAGGCCCGGACATCGAAGGGGCGTCTGGTCGATTCTGTCGCCCGCTTCCATATCGGCAACGGCGCGCGGCTCGAAAAGATCAACTGGCTCGGCGACCTCTCGCCCAAGGGCCTGCGCGAGTCCGCCGGGGTCATGGTCAACTACCTTTATCGGCTCGAAGACATCGAGAAGAACCACGAGGCCTACGCCAACCAGGGCGAGATCGCCGCTTCCAGCGCGGTGAAGAAGATGCTCAAGACCGAGGGCCGGCGGCTGTTGGATATGCGGCTATCGTTGACGGGCGAGTAAGGTTGCGCCTGTAGGGGCCGCACGCTCCGAACATGATGCCTCGCGAAAGGTCCCGCATATCGCTACGCTCATGCGGGCTACGATCGTTCTCAGATCTTGTACTCGTAGAGCAGCCGGGCGCGGATGGTGCCTTCCAGTGCCCTGATGTCCGCCAGCACGCGCTCGCCGTCGGCGGCCGACGCGTCGGCGTCCAGCACCACGTAACCGACGTCATGGGCGGTCTCGTAATATTGCGCGGCGATGTTGACGGCATGGCGCGCCAGCACTTCGTTCAGACGCCCGAGCATGCCCGGCAGGTTACGCTGCACCTGAATGAAACGCGTGCCGGCCGGTCGCGGCGGCAGTTGAACCTGCGGGAAGTTGACGGCGCCCATGGTCGAGCCGGAATCGCTGTAATCGACCAGTTTGCGCGCAACTTCGGCGCCAATGCGCTCCTGCGCCTCCTCGGTCGAACCGCCGATATGCGGGGTCAGGATAACGTTCTCCAGCCCCTGGAGCGGCGAGACGAACCGCTCGGCGTTCGAACGCGGCTCGACCGGAAAGACGTCGATCGCTGCACCCCGAAGCCTGTTTTCGCGCAACGCCTCGGCGAGCGCATCGAGGTCGACGACCGTGCCGCGGCTGTTGTTGATGAAATACGCCCCATGCTTGATCGCGCGAATCTCGGCGCGACCGATCATCCCGTGCGTGGCGGCGGTTTCCGGCACATGCAGGCTGACGACGTCGCTTTGCGCCAGCAGGTCATGCAGACTCGCGGTCGGCTCGGTGTTGCCGTGGCGGAGCTTGTCGGTGTGATCGTAGAAGATCACCCGCATGCCCAGCGCTTCGGCAAGGTTGGAGAGCTGCGAGCCGATATTGCCGTAGCCGATGATACCGAGCGTCTTGCCCCTCACCTCGTAGCTGTCGTCGGCCGACTTGTCCCAGCGCCCCTCATGAGCGGCGTTGGAGCGCGCGACGATCCGGCGCAACAGCATGACGATCTCGCCGATCACGAGTTCGGCCACGCTGCGCGTATTGGAGAACGGCGCGTTGAACACCGGGATGCCGCTGCGGCGCGCGGCGTCGAGGTCCACCTGGTTGGTGCCGACGCTGAAACAGCCGATCGCGATCAGGCGGTCGGCGGCGTCGAGAACATCCGGGGTGATCTGCGTGCGCGAGCGGATGCCGAGCAGATGCACGCCCTTGATGGCCTCCTTGAACGCATCGCCTTCGAGCGCCTTGGGCAGGCGCGTCATGTTGGAATAGCCGGCAGCCTCGATGAGTTGCGCGGCTCTGTCGTTGACGCCTTCCAGGAGCAAGACCCGGATCTTGTCCTTGGCGAGCGAGAGTCGGGGAAGCGAGGTGGCCAAGGTCGGTATGTCCTTCGGCGATGGTTGAGCGGTTAACTAGGTCTTGTCCCGAAAATACGGCTCCACCGGCCCGTGCACCTTGATGGTCAGCGGATTACCGTAACGGTCCTTGGCGTTGCCCGCGGTGACGCGTACCCAGCCCTCGCTGATGCAATACTCCTCGACATTGGTCTTTTCGGCGCCCTTGAAGCGGATGCCGACGTCCCGCGCGAGGATATCGGCGTTGTAGTGCGGGCTCTTCGGATCGACCGAGAGGCGGTCGGGGAATTCGTCGTTCATCGCTTTGTTGGTCTCGCTCATAGCAGTGCCTCGATATCTCTTCGCATTCCGTCGGGCGTCGCGGTCGGCGCATAGCGACCGATCGCCTGTCCCGACCGGTCGACCAGGAACTTGGTGAAATTCCACTTGATCGACGGGCCCAGCAATCCCGATTTCGCACTCTTCAGATGGTTGAACAATGGATGCGCCTGGCTGCCGTTGACATCGACCTTCGCGAACATCGGAAACGTCACGTCATATTTGGTCTCACAGAATTCTGCGATCTGCTTGGCGCCGCCCGGCTCCTGCCCGCCGAACTGGTTGCAGGGGAAGCCGAGCACCGCAAAGCCGCGAGCTGCGAAATCGCGATGCAATTGCTCCAGTCCCTTGTACTGCGGCGTGAACCCGCAGGCGCTCGCCGTGTTGACGATCAACAACACCTGACCCTCGAACCGCGTCAGCGGAACGTCCTCGCCGGCCAGCGACTGCGCCGTGAAATCATAAACGCCTGCCATGGTATGCTCTGTTCAATCAGCCGGATCGATCGCCGCCGACGGGGTTCCGCCGGCCTCGATCGCCTCGCCGGCGGCAAGGCACAGATCCTCGCGGTAACGGCCGGAAACCAGTTGCACGCCGACGGGCACGCGCCCGACCAGCCCG
Organism: uncultured Bradyrhizobium sp.; assembly: GCA_902826195.1. Classification (GTDB taxonomy): domain Bacteria; phylum Pseudomonadota; class Alphaproteobacteria; order Rhizobiales; family Xanthobacteraceae; genus Bradyrhizobium. The sequence continues at coordinate 18,889 of CADEDX010000004.1, forward strand.
GTCGAGACCGTTAGCCCGGGAAGGCCCATGAAGGGAATGGCGATCTGCGGCAATTGGGCATGCCAGACGCGCGCAAACGACGCCTCGTCCTTGCGGTCGAGATGATCGGGAAACGGCAATTCGCCGGAGACCGGCATCAGCAACACGGCATAGTTTTCAAAGAATGCCAGCCATTCGCGGGTCAGCGTCAGACGCCGCGTCAGCGTCTTCGACAGGTCGAACGGGTGCACCTTGGCGCGGTTGCCGCGCAGGCAGGCCACCGCGCCGGGGTCGCCTTCGCGCTCGGCCATTTCCAGCTGCGCCTCATAGCCATCGCCGAGCCAGAGTTTGGTTTGCAGATCGGCAGCCTCACGCAGCGAAGGCGTATCGGCGATTTCCTCGACGATCCAGCCGGCGCGTTCCAGCCGCTTGCCGGCGTCGGCGACGGCCGCCTTCACTTCGGGCACTGGATCGAGGCCGCCGGGATTGAGGCACATCGCGACGCGCTTGGGCATCGCCGGGCCTTCGAGCGGCGCCGGGACCCACCAGGGATCGCGATAATCCTGCGCCGACATCGCGGCCAGCGCGATCCTGATGTCGCCGATGGTGCGCGCCAGCGGGCCGGAGACCGCGCTGATCTGCGGCCCGATCGGCCGTTCGGGGAGTGCGGCGTTGAACGCCGGAATGCGGCCCATGGTCGGCCGCAGGCCATGCACGCCGCAGGCATAGGCCGGATAGCGGATCGATCCCGCGATATCGGTGCCGTGCGCGATATGGCCGATGCCGGCCGCCACCGCCGCCCCCGCCCCGCCGGACGAGCCGCCCGGCGTGATGCCGGGATCGCGCGGATTTTTGGTATCGCCGTGGATGAGGTTGGTGGTGAACCAGCGGTAGGAGAAGGCCGGACAATTGGTCCGTCCCAGAATGACGGCGCCGGATTTGCGCAGGTTGTCGATGACGGGGCTGTTGCTCTTGGCCACGGCGTCGCGCTGCAACTTCAGCCCGTTGGTGGTGGCAAAGCCCGCCTGGTCGATATTGACCTTTACCGTGACCGGCACGCCAGCCAAAGGTCCCGGGTCCTCGCCTCGCCCGATGGCGGCATCGACGGCCGCGGCCTGCGCGAGCACGTCCTCGGGCCGGTGATCGACCACGGCGTTGATCCGGGGATTGACCGCATCCAGCCGCGCCAGCCCGGCGGTAGCCGCTTCCTGCGCCGAGATTTTCTTCGACCTGATAAGGGAAGCCACTTCGACAGCCGACAGACGCCAGAGATCCTGCATGTAACACTCCGTTCGATTGACGCCCTTGTAGCGCCGTGCGAACGGCATGGCCAGCGGGGGTTCCCCCCTGGATCTAACGCACGCGCGCGATGAAATAGGCGAGATCGGTGATCTGCTCCGGCGTGACCTGGCCCATCACGTCGGCCATGCTGCCGTCGTAGCCGTGGCGGCTGTTGTCCTTGTATTCGGCAAGGGTTTTGGCGAGATAGTCCTCGCGTTGGTTGGCGATGCGCGGGACGTTTTCCTTGCCGGACAAATCCGGATTGTGACAGGTGTCGCAGCGGTGGTGCTGCACCAGCGCCTGGCCGCGCTGCAGCCGCGCGGGATCGCCGGCGTCGGCCGTTGCCGCGGGTTTCGGCATTTTGGCGATGAAATCGGAAAACAGGCGGAGGTCGTCGTCAGTCAGCGGCTTCGCCATCTCGTTCATCGGCCCGAAGACGCGCAGTTTTTCGCGGAACATGAAGAGCTGGATCAGCGCGTAAGGCGCCTGCTGGCCGCCGAGCGAGGGCGTGTTCTCGATCTGGGACTGACCGTTCTCGCCATGGCAGGCGAGACACGGCACGATTCGCTGTTCGATGGTTTGAGCTGATACAGATGTTCCGATTAATGCAAATGCCAGTACCGCTAATGTTTTGCGCATGACTACTCCACGCTCCGTCATTGCCTGCGACAAACGCAAAGCGTTTGCGCAAGGAAGCGGCGACGAAGCAATCCATCTATCCCCGTGTTGAGGAATGGATTGCTTCGCTTCGCTCGCAATGACGAAAACTACGGCTAATTCTTCTCCGCCACCTTCTGCTTGCCGTAGGTGATGCGGTATACCGCGCCGTTCCAATCATCGGAGACCAGCAGCGAGCCGTCCTTCATCGGCAGCACATCGACCGGGCGGCCGATATACTTGTTGTCTTCGATGAAGCCCGTGATGAGCGGCTCCATCGACTTCATGGTGCCGTCCTTGTTCAGCTTCACGACGACGACGTCACCGCCTACCTTTTTGGTGCGGTTCCATGAGCCATGCCGGGCAATGATGGCCACGTTCTTGAACGACTTCGGGAACATGCTGCCGGTGTAGAACCGCATGCCGAGCGCAGCGGAATGCGGCCCCAGCAGGCCGACGGGTGCGGTGAACTCGCTGCAGGATTTGCCCCAGCCGAATTCAGGATCGACGATGTTGCCCTGCAGGCAGTACGGCGCCCCGAAATGCTCGCCGACCTTGGTGATGCGATTGAGTTCGTCCTCCGGCACGTCCTCCGACATCCAGTCACGGCCGTTGTCAGTGAAGTAGAGCTGCTTGGTCTCCGGATGCCAATCGAATCCGACCGTGTTGCGAACGCCGCGCGCGATCACCTCGGGGCTGGAACCATCGAGATTCATGCGCCGAATCAGGCCGTGATCGTCGTCGTTGAGTACGTTGTTGCCGGGCTGGCCGACCGGGACGTAAAGCTTGTTGTCGGGACCGATGCCGATGAACTTCCAGCCATGAGCCTCGTCCTTCGGCAGCTTGTCTAAGATCACGGTCGGCTTCGGCGGGTTGTCGATGACGTCCTCGACCTTCTCGATCTTCGAGACCTTGGACTGTTCCGCGATGTAGAGCGTGCCATCCTTGAAGGCCATGCCGTTCGGACGGTAGAGGCCGGACGCAAGCACCTTGACCTCCCGCTTGCCGTCCTTGTTGACGATTGCATAAACCTTATCGACGAGGCGACTGCCGACAAACACCGTGCCCTTGTCGCCGACCGCGAGCGAGCGGGCGTTCGCCATGCCGGCGGCATAGACTTCGATGTTGAAGCCGGCCGGAACTTTCAGCTTTGCCGTGGGCAGCTTGTCCGGCGCCGCGGGTATCGGGGGCGGCGCATTCGGCGCGAGCTTGGCGGCGGCCTCGTTGCTGGCGGGCCGGCCGATCAATGGCGATCCCGGTGGAAGCGGCGCAGCCGCAGGCGGGGCGCCCGCGGCCGGCGGTGCGGCGGGCTGCTGGGCAGCGGCACTAAGCGTGAAGGCACTGAGAAAGGCACCGGTCAGCAAAAGGCTGCGCGGCGCCGACGAATGGCTGATCATTGGCGTTCTCCCTGGCGGAAGCCTTTGTCTCTACGCGCGACGCATGAAGGCGCCGACGCCGGTGGCGTTCCGGGCGGCAATCTCCAATACTTTTCTGTCAATAGGCAACCGGAAACATGCGTCGCGGAAACCGCGTCCATCAAATGGTCGGCCCTGCGACGGCCGGCATCATCGCGTCAGTGCCTGGTGATCGAGCTGCCAGGGGCATCGAGGATCGCTTCGGAAAACGGAAACTCCAGCACGATCTCGCCGTCGTCGTCCGTCACCTCGATGATCGCGCCCAACAGCGCACCGTCGGCGCCGTCGGTCTTGAGCAGTTCGCGGATCATGGCGCGCGCCATTTCCCAGGCACGGTCGGGATCGACGAGCACTTCGCCTTCAGGATCGGAAATCAGCTCATCGCCGATACGGGTGTTGAAGTAATATCGCGGCATCGGCGGAAACCTGGCTCCGTTCAGGCCCCCAACGGAGGCCGTCGTTAACTCACAAGTTCTTTGTACGGAGCCCGCAGCCCCGTTGCATCCAGAATCGTCATTCGTGGGCCTGCGAACAACCGCGAAACACTTGATACCACGTTGTTTTGACCCAAGTTCCCCGCACAACTCCGTGAAATCTCTTGCAGCGCAACATAAGCAAATGCGGGTTCCAGGCAAAAGATTTAACTGGCGAACTTTTTGATCCGCAGTACCTTAACCTGCAAGGACGAAATTCGTCCGGTAGCAAGGGAGAGCAAAGATGGCCTGGAAAGCACCGAAAATCGTCGAAGTGTCGGTTGGCATGGAAATCAACATGTATATGTGCGCCACCCGCAAGTAAGCGGTCGCACATTCCTTAATCTCACGTAGGTGGACTTCCGGGCCGGACCCATTCCTTACAACGGAACTGTGTCCAAGGCCCGAGTTCACCTCGTGGCGTTTGTAGCTGTGTTTCGAGTCTGGAAGTGCCAGGAGACCGATCATGCTTCGCGTCGTCGTCCTGGGCGCCGCGGCAGGCGGCGGCGTTCCGCAGTGGAATTGCGGATGTCAGGTGTGCCGGAAGGCCCTTAGCGCAAATCCGGAGCTGCGGAGCACCCAGGCCTCGATCGCGGTCAGTGCCGACGGCGTGCACTGGTATCTGGTCAACGCCTCTCCCGATCTGCGCCAGCAGGTGATCGCCACCCCACAACTTCATCCCAAGGCCGGACAGCTCCGGCACAGCCCGATTGCCGGCGTGATCCTGACCAATGGCGAGGTCGATGCGGTCGCCGGGCTATTGTCGATGCGCGAGGGCTCGCCTTTCACGCTCTATGCGCATGAGCGGGTGCTTGCGATTTTGCGATCCAACAGCATCTTTAACGTGCTGGGCGAAAACAACGTGAAGCGGCAGCCGATCGTGGTTGACACGGCGTTCGAACCCGCCCTGCCCGACGGCGCCCCGTCCGGCATCGAAATCCTGCCCTTCGCGGTGCCCGGCAAGGGCGCGTGGTATCTCGAAGGCAAGGCGCATCCGGAAGGCGGCGATGCCGCAGGCGACACGCTGGGGCTTCGAATTCTGGACAAGGGCAGCGGCAAGTATTTTTATTTCCTTGCCGCCTGCGCACGAGTGACCGACGATCTGAAATCTCGGCTGGCGGGCGCCGCGCTGGTGTTCTTCGACGGCACGGTGTGGCGGGACGACGAACTGATTGTGCAGGGCCTCGGCTCCAAGACGGGACAAGGGATGGGACATATTTCAATGTCGGGCGAGCATGGCGCCATCGAAAGCCTTGCCGGCCTCGATGTCGGCCGAAAGATGTTTTTGCATATCAACAACTCCAACCCCGCGCTGCTCGCTGGCTCGGACGAGCGAAAGGCGCTGGAACAAGGTGGCTGGCAGATTCCGGCCGATGGAACGGAGATCACGCTGTGAATGTCATGGCCAAAGCGGAAATGACCGCACTGTCGATCGGCAAGGGCACCACGCTCAACAATGCCGAAGAACTCGAAGCAATGCTCCGCCACATCGGCGCGACGCGCTATCATAATCTGCATCCGTTTCACCGGCTGCTGCACGGCGGCAAGCTCAACAAGGGCCAGGTGCAGGCCTGGGCGCTGAACCGCTATTTCTACCAGAGCACGATCCCGCTCAAGGACGCGATGGTGATCTCGCGGTTTCGTGACCTCGCCACAAGAGTCGAATGGCGCCACCGCATCGAGGATCACGACGGCGACATCGGTTCGGAAGGCGGCATCGAGCGCTGGCTGAAGCTCACCGAGGGGCTCGGGCTCGACAGCGCCTATGTGGAATCCACCGAAGGCATTCTGCCGGCGACGCGGTTCGCGGTGGAAGCCTATGTGCATTTCTGCCGTGACAAGACGCCGCTGGAGGCGATCGCTTCCTCGCTCACGGAACTGTTTGCACCCAACATTCATGAGGAGCGCATCTCGGGGATGCTGAAACACTATGACTTCGTCAACCCTGACATCATGAGCTATTTCAGCCGCCGCCTGACGCAGGCCCCGCGCGATGCCAACTTCGCCCTGGACTATGTCAAGAAGCATGCAAAGACGCCCGCCGAGCGCGAGGCGGTCTGCAATGCGCTGATCTTCAAGACCAATGTGCTTTGGGTTCAGCTTGACGCGCTGTATCATGCCTATGTCGAAGGCCATATTCCGCCCGGCGCATTCGTGCCCAAAGGGGACTAGTGATCGATGGCTGCGAGCCGCAACATCAGTGTCAGCGAGGCAAGCCGGCCGAAATTGCCGCGGCACGCCAAGCTGAAGTTCGATGAGACGCGGAAGGTCTGGGTGATGCTGGCGCCTGAGCGAGTGCTGGCGCCGGACGAGATCGCGGTGGAAGTGCTGCAGCTCTGCGACGGCGTGCGCAGCGTCGGCGACATGGCCGACCTGCTCGCCGCCAAATACGTAGCACCGCGCGAGGCGATCCTGGCCGACGTCATCGGGATGCTGCAGGACCTCGCGGACAAGGGCTTTCTGACCGAAGCGCGCGAGAAAACGCCATGAGCGACATTCTCGCCGAGGGCAAAACGGCCGGCGCCGCGCCCACCGACGGGCTCGCGGTTCTGGAATCGCAGCGCTCGACCGCGGAGACGTTCGGCATTCCCTTGGCCGTGCTCGCCGAGCTGACACACCGCTGCCCGCTGCAGTGCCCCTATTGCTCGAACCCGATCGAACTGGACCGCGGCGGCAGCGAACTGACGACCGAAGAATGGAAGAAAGTTTTGAGCGAGCTCGCCGAGATCGGCGTGCTGCAGATCCATTTCTCGGGAGGTGAACCGACCGCGCGCAAGGATCTGGTGGAGCTGGTGCAGCATGCGACCGATGTCGGGCTGTACAGCAACCTCATCACCTCGGCCGTGCTGCTGACGAAGGAAAAGCTGTCGGCATTGGCCGATGCCGGCCTCTGCCATGTGCAGATCAGCTTTCAGGGCAACGAGCCCATGGTGGCCGACCGCGTTGCTGGGCTGAAGAATGCGCATGAAAAGAAGATCGAGGCCGCGAAGTGGACGCGCGAGCTCGATCTGCCGCTGACGGTCAACGCGGTGATGCACCGCCAGAACCTGCACCAGCTCGCCGACATCATCCAGATGGCGGTCGATCTCGACGCCGACCGGCTGGAAGTAGCGAACGTGCAGTATTACGGCTGGGCGCTGAAAAACCGCGCCGCGCTGATGCCGACCATCGAGCAGATCGACGAGACCAGCCGCATCGTCGAGGAAGCCGTCGTGCGGCTGAAGGGCATTTTGGCCATCGACTTTGTGGTGCCGGACTATTACGCGCTGCGGCCGAAGAAGTGCATGGGCGGCTGGGGCCGGCAGTTCTTCAACATCTCTCCCGCCGGGAAGGTGCTGCCCTGCCACGCTGCCGAGAGCATTACCGGGCTCGAATTCGAATCCGTGCGTTCCAATCATTCGATCGCCTGGATCTGGCAGAATTCCGAGGCGTTCAATCGCTATCGCGGTACGGGGTGGATGCCCGAGCCCTGCCAGAGCTGCGAGTTCAAGGAAGTCGATTTCGGCGGCTGCCGCTGTCAGGCGTTTGCGCTGACCGGCGATGCCGGTAATACCGACCCGGCCTGCACGCTGTCGCCGATGCACGAGCAGATCTTCAAGCAGGCCGAGCGCGAGGCGGCCGCGCACCAGGACCGCTTCCTCTATCGCAATTTCGCCGGCGGGACGCTGGAGACGGAAGGCGAGCATGGCGCCTGACGCCGACGCCGGCAAATCCGTCAAACGCGCCGATCCCTTTGCGCAGCTGACGTCGGAGCAACTTGTCGTCGGCGACGGCCACGACATCTATGTCGAGAGCGTCGGCCGCGCCGGCGGGACGCCCGCGGTCTATCTGCATGGCGGGCCCGGCAGCGGCTGCCAGCCGGACCATCGCCGGCTGTTCGACCCCGAGCGTTTCCACGCCGTGCTGTTCGACCAGCGCGGCGCCGGCCGCAGCCGCCCCAAAGGCCGCCGCGAAGCCAATACGCTGCCGCACCTCATCGCGGACATGGAAGCCATCCGCGAAAAATTCGGCTTTGAGCGCTGGATGGTCGTCGGCGGCTCCTGGGGCGCGACCCTGGCTCTGGCATATGCGCAAGCCCATCCGGACCGCGTCTCCGGCATCGTGCTGCGGGCGACCTTCCTCGGCACAATGGCCGAAATCGAGAACGGCTTTCTCCAAACGCTGCCGAGGTTCTATCCCGGCCTTTACGACGACTTCATCGGCGCGTTGCCCGAGAACGATCGCGCACAGCCGATCCAGGCCTATTTCCGCCGCATCCTCGATCCCAACCCCGACGTGAATATTCCGGCGGCGCGGGCCTGGGGCGAAACCGAGCGCATCCTTTCCGAACACGCGCCGAACCGCACGCGCATCGCCCCCGCGGTGCTGGCTTCATCGCGGAGCGTGCCGGCCACGCCGTTCATGGAAGCGCACTATTTTTCCAACGACTGCTTCATGCAGCCGGATCAACTGCTGCGCGACGCGGACCGGCTCAAAGGCATTCCCGGCATCATCGTGCAGGGCCGCTACGACCTGCTCTGCCCGCCCGCGACCTCGCACGCACTTGCCGCGCGGTGGACCGCGGCCGAGATCCGCCTGGTCGAGGGCGCCGGCCACACGTTGTACGATCCCGGTGTCCGCGATGCCGTGATGAAGGCGATCGCGGACATGGCTTCCAGAATTGCCAAATAGCGATTATGAGCCACCCCTCCTTCAATCGGCTCAACGAGGGCTGGAACGCCGAACCCAATGCACCCCATCCGCGGGTTATGGTGTCGGGCTCCTATCTCCTCCTCGAGTTCTTTCTCAACTCCTTTCAATTTCAGCGGTTCGCGCCTGACGACCAAGGCATCATTCGTTTTCTCGACTGCTCGCGGTATCGCTTCGGAGCGACCAACGATGAGGGCTGGTGCCTTGGCCAATGTCGCTACAGCAAAACCGCGCCGGCTTGGGGTGAGTTCTACGAAATCGGCGGTACCGATAGCCGACTGGATGAGCCGGCCGATTGAAAAGTTCTCACTGAAGCTTCAACCGTCTCTCGGCATTTCCTGTTCTACTTTCGAGACGATACGTTTGAATGTATCGCATCGGACTGGAGACTTGAACCCAGGCCACGAACTCCTTGTTTCAGCATTTCAAAGCGCGCTAGGGTCTCGTCTAGTCAGGTCTGAGTACCACCGAGTTAGGAACCGAAAAATGCCGATGGCCGGAAAAGGCATGCTGCTGACGTCGATGAACATCGACGCCGCGCACGACGCCGAATTCAACCGCTGGTACGACCGCGAACATCTCGAGGAGCGCGTTGCCATCGCCGGCTTCCTGGAAGCCCGCCGCTATGTCGCCCACGAGGGCAACCCGAAATATCTCAGCCTCTATTCAACCGAAACCTTCGAGGTGCTGGACAGCCCGGCCTATCGCACCGCGCTGGCGAACCAGACGGCATGGTCGAAGGCCAATATCGCCCGCTTCCGGAACATGATCCGCGCGGTGGCGCGCATCACGGTCAGCCAAGGCACCGGCCGGGGCGCGGCACTTGGTATTGTCAGGCTGCGTCCGGCCGGCGGCGAGGACAGGCTGCGCACAGCGCTGCGCGACCAGCTCGATCCGGCGCAACATGACGGCATCATCTCGATGCATCTAGTCGAGAGCGATCCGTCGCTGTCAAAGCCGATCACCGATGACCCCTCCGCGCCCAATCCCGGCGCGGGCGACTGGTACGTGCTGGTCGACGGGACTGACGTCGATGCGGTAGCTGCGGCCATGCCACGCGTGAGCGGTAATATCGCCCTGAAGCCGCTGATCGTCTCAAACGGCGTCTATCGGCTGATGTGGGATCTGGCGAAGAGCGATATCGGCGGCTAGGGCCACGGCATTTGTCGGTGCCGCAAATCCAGCTCGGCGGCGCCGCAACTGTCCGCGCAGCACATCGAGATACCGATGAAGGCGCTATTAACCAGCGACCGCTAAACCAGTAGTCGACGTCGCCCCGGCAAAGGATCGTCAGGCTTGGGCACTGATCCGCCCGGGCGCGCCGCCAACATCCGGCTTCGATGTTCTTCTCGATATCCGCGGCGGATGAGAACCTGGTCCGAAGTATCTCACATCACTTTTAGTTGCGCTGTTCATGTCATTTGTGAGCTGCATCGCAGCGCTACAGCGAGCACCCATCGTCGTCAGCAAAACTGGTTGAGCGCGCCTGCAATCAACCGGACGTTTGACGGCCACGCCCTTGCCGCGGCAGGCGCCAATCTGCGGCTGAACTGAGCACACATGATCGCCTCCGCGCGACATGCGCGAAGTTGTCGCGCTCGGCGGAGTTGCAGCGCACATGTTGCACCGCCGCATTCCGCACGTAAATGCAACAGTCCGAGCTTGATGCAGTCGAGAGCTACTGATCGCGCAAATTTGCCTTTGTACCGCGTCTGGAATGGCTCTAATAAGACCAGCCTATGATCCCATTCAAAAACCATAAGAACGCTCGTTAGGCGTTCGTAGGCAAAATGAGGCCGCGTTCCAGTAACCGACGCGGAAAAGGTAGGAATGAAACCGACTGATATTTCGGCGCCAGACTACTTTCATAAAGTCGTCGATTGCCAATGGGCCTGCCCCGCTCACACGCCAGTTCCCGAATACATTCGTCTGATCGCCGACGGGCGTTATAGCGACGCCTATATGATCAACTGGAAATCGAATGTGTTTCCCGGAATTCTGGGACGCACCTGCGATCGTCCGTGTGAGCCGGCGTGCCGTCGCGGCCGCGTCGAGGAAACGCCGGTTGCAATCTGCCGTCTGAAGCGCGTTGCCGCCGACTTCAAGGACGACGTCAAACATCGCATGCCGAAGCCGCTGGCGAAGAACGGCAAGCGCATCGCGCTGGTCGGTGGCGGTCCTGCTTCGCTTGCGGTGGCGCGCGACCTCGCACCGCTCGGCTATCACTGCACGGTGTTCGATGCCGATCCCAAGGCGGGCGGCATGATGCGCAGCCAGATTCCAAAATTCCGTCTGCCCGATAGCGTGATCGACGAAGAGACCGGCTACATCCTGGGCCTCGGCGTCGAGTTCAAGGGCGGCCATCGCATCGACAGCTTGAAGAAGCTGCTCAACGAGAAGTATGACGCGATCTTCATCGGCTCCGGCGCGCCGCGCGGCCGCGAACTGGACATCGCCGGCCGCAAGGAAGCATCCGCCAATATCCATATCGGCATCGAATGGCTGGCCTCGGTTTCGTTCGGCCATGTCGAGAAGATCGGCAAGCGCGTCATCGTGCTCGGCGGCGGCAACACCGCGATGGATTGCTGCCGTACCGCGCGCCGGCTCGGCGGCGAGGACGTTAAGGTCGTCGTCCGCTCCGGCTTCGAGGAAATGAAGGCGAGCCCCTGGGAAAAGGAAGACGCCCTCCACGAGGACATTCCGATCCTCAACTACATGGTGCCGGTGGCGTTCCAGCATACCGCCGGCAAGCTGACCGGCGTCACCTTCCAGAAGGTGAAGGCCGAATACGACGCCAAGGGCCGCCGCAACCTGGTGCCGTCGGGCGAGCCCGACCAGACCATCCCCTGCGACGACGTGCTGGTCGCCGTCGGCCAGGAGAACGCGTTCCCCTGGATCGAGCGCGACTGCGGTATCGAGTTCGACAAGTGGAACATGCCGCAGGTCGACGCCAAGACTTTTGTCTCGACCAATCCGAAAGTGTTCTTCGGCGGCGACGCGGCATTCGGTCCGAAGAACATCATCTGGGCGGTCTCGCACGGCCATGACGCCGCGCTGTCGATTCACAAGATGCTTTCGGGCGAGGAGATCAACGAGCGCCCGCTCCCCGAAGTGCATGTCTCGTCGCAGAAGATGGGCATTCACGAGTGGAGCTACGACAACGACGTCTCCGGCGACAAGCGCTA
>CADEDX010000004.1:30667-36728 GCA_902826195.1 uncultured Bradyrhizobium sp.
AAGGACGAAGACGTCTGCCTGCATTGCGGGCTGTGCGCCGAGCGTTGCCCGACCGGCGCCTGGGACATGCAGAAATACCTCATCGACATGACTCACGCAGGTTCGACATGCCAGACCAAAGCCCGATCAGCAGCGTAAACGACTTCGTCGTCCGCTTCGCCAACGTCAACGGCTCCGGTTCGGCCAGCGCCAACGAAATGTTCGCGCGCTCGATCCTGCGACACGGCGTGCCGGTGAGCCCACGCAACATCTTCCCTTCCAACATCCAGGGCCTGCCGACCTGGTACGAGGTGCGGGTCACCGAAGCCGGTCATCTCGGCGCGCGCGGCGGCGGCGTCGACATGATGGTGGCGATGAACCCGCAGACCTGGGACAAGGACGTCGCCTCGATCGAGCCCGGCGGCTATCTGTTCTACGATTCGACCAAGCCGATGCCGACGTCGAAGTTCCGTAACGACATCTCCGTGATCGGCGTGCCGCTGACCGCGATCACCAACTCGACCTACACCGATCCGCGCCAGCGGCAGTTGTTCAAGAACATCATTTATCTCGGCGCGCTGTGCGCCCTGCTCGACATGGACGCCAAGCTGGTCGAGCAACTGATCGGCGAGCAGTACAAGGGCAAGGAAAAGCTGCTGTCCTCCAACGTCCACGCGCTGCATCTCGGCCGCGACTGGGCGCTGCAAAATCTGAAATGCCCGATCGGACTGCGGGTGAAGAAGGCTGACAAGGTCGGCGACCGCATCTTTATGGAAGGCAACAGCGCCGCCGCGCTCGGCGCCGTCTACGGCGGCGCCACCGTCTGCGCCTGGTATCCGATCACGCCGTCGTCGTCGGTGGCGGAAGCCTTCACCAGCCACTGCAAGAAGCTGAGGCACGACCCCAAGACCGGCAAGGCGAAATATGCGATCGTGCAGGGCGAGGACGAACTCGCCTCCATCGGCATCGTGATCGGCGCGTCCTGGAATGGCGCGCGGGCCTTCACCGCGACCTCGGGCCCCGGCATCTCGCTGATGACCGAATTCATCGGCCTGAGTTATTTCGCGGAAATTCCGGGCGTGATCATGAACATCCAGCGCGCCGGCCCCTCGACAGGAATGCCGACGCGCACCCAGCAATGCGACATCATCGCCTGCGCTTACGCCTCCCACGGCGACACCAAGCATGTGCTGCTGTTCCCGGAAGATCCGGCGGAGGCATTTGAATTCGCGGGCCATTCATTTGATCTGGCCGAACGGCTGCAGACCATGATCTTCCTGATGCTCGACCTCGACATCGGCATGAACCACCGGCTGTGCCGACCGCTGAAGTGGGACGAAAACCAGCAATACGACCGCGGCAAGGTGATGACCGCGGAAATGCTCGACGAGCCCGGCCGCGATTTCGGCCGCTATCTCGACGTCGACGGCGACGGCATCCCCTATCGCACCTATCCCGGCACGCATCCGACCAAGGGGTCGTTCTTCACCCGCGGGACCTCGCGCGACCGCTACGCGCGCTATTCGGAAGAAGGCGCTGTTTACGCCGACAACATGCAGCGGCTGGTGCGCAAGTTCGAGACCGCGCAGGACATGGTGCCGCGACCATTGCAGGCCAACGCCGCCAAGCCGACCAAATATGGCGTGCTCTATTTCGGCTCGACTTCGCCGCCGATGGATGAAGCGATCGGATTGCTGGAGGCGCGTGGGCATCTGCTCGACCGCATGCGCATCCGCGCCTTCCCGTTCCACTCCAGCGTGGCGAGCTTCATCGCCGACCATGATTTCGTGTACGTCGTCGAGCAGAACCGCGACGGCCAGTTGCGCCAGTTGATCGTCAACGAAAACGGCATCGATCCGGTGCGGCTGGTGCCGATCCTGCACTATGACGGCACGCCGATCACCGCTCGCTTCATCGCCAAGGCGATCGGCGACCATCAGGACCGTCTGAAGGTGACTCCTCTTCGCAAGGCCGTATCATGACCTACATCGCAAAGCCGAAATTCCATCATCCCGGCCTGAAGAAGAACGAGCTCGGCTACACCCACCGCGATTACGAAGGAAAGATCTCGACGCTGTGCGCCGGTTGTGGCCACGACTCGATCACGGCCTCGATCATCGAAGCGTGCTACGAGCTCTCGATCGAGCCGCATCGCGTCGCCAAAATTTCAGGCATCGGCTGCTCCTCGAAGACGCCGGATTACTTCCTCGGCAACTCACACGGCTTCAACTCGGTGCACGGCCGCATGCCGTCGGTGCTGACCGGCGCCAACCTCGCAAACCGCGACCTGATCTATCTCGGCGTCTCCGGCGACGGCGATTCGGCCTCGATTGGTTTCGGCCAGTTCGCGCATTCGATCCGCCGCGGCGTCAACATGACCTACATCGTCGAGAACAACGGCGTGTACGGCCTGACCAAGGGGCAGTTTTCGGCCACCGCCGACCGCGGCTCGAAATCCAAGAAAGGCGTGATGAACACCGACAACGCCATCGACCTGGTGGCGATCGCGCTGCAGCTCGGCGCCAGTTTTGTGGCGCGCAGCTTCTCCGGCGACAAGAACCAGCTGGTGCCGCTGATCGCGGCCGCGATCCGGCACAAGGGCGCTTCCTTTATCGACGTCGTCAGTCCGTGCATCGCGTTCAACAACCACGCCGGCTCGACCAAGAGTTTCGACTATGTCCGCGAACACAACGACGCGGTGAACCGGCTGGACGTGATCACCAGCCGCAACCCGATCACGGTCGATTACGCACCGGGCACGGTGCAGGTGGTCGAACAGCATGACGGCACGCGGCTGGCGCTGCGCAAGATCGACGCCGACTACGACGCCAACGACCGGCTGGCGGCGATGACCTTCCTGCAGAAGCACGCCGCTAAGGGCCAGGTGGTCACCGGATTGCTCTATGTCGATCCGGATTCGGACGACTTGCACACCCATCTCGACACGGTCGAGACGCCGCTCAATACGCTGGAAGCCAAGGATTTGTGTCCCGGCACCGCGGCCCTGGAAAAGATCAACGCCAGTCTGCGCTAGGTCCGAAAATCGCAGCCCGGATGAGCGAAGCGACATCCGGGACCACGCTCCCACGGTCCCGGATGTCGCTTCGCTCATCCGGCTAGAGATGGCAATCTCAGCCTACGCCACCGCAGCAAGGCTCCGCGGGTGGGCGACATACTCCTTCAGCACCGTACCGGCCGTATCCACCTCTGACAGCGAAACGTCGTAACTCCAGAGATCGGCGAGGTGCTGCAGCACGCGCTTGGTGTCGGCTTCGGTGAGTTGGGCGCCCTTCACCACGGTATGCCGCAGCATCAGGCGGCGATCGCCGGCGAGATCGACATCGACGACCTCGATATTGGGATCGATGAAGCCGACGTCGTACTGCCGCGCCAGTTCGCGCCGCAGCCGCCGGTAGCCGCGCTCATTGTGAATCGCGTCGACCAGGATGCCGGAGCGGTCCTCCGGATCGTCGTGCAGATGAAACAGACGGAACTGCCGCATCAGATGCGGACTCATGAACTGGCTGATGAAACTCTCGTCGCGATAATTGGCCCAGACGTCCCGCAGCACGGCCATCGCATCGCCCTTGCCGGCGATGTCGGGGAACCATTCGCGGTCCTCGTCTTCCGGATTGGTGACGATGCGCTCGATGTCCTGCATCATCGCAAAGCCAAGCGCATACGGGTTGAAGCCGGAATAGCGCGGATCATCGAATTCGGGCTGGAACACGACGTTGGTGTGCGACTGCAGGAATTCGAGGAAATTGCCGTCGGTCAGCCGCCCCTGCTGGTGCAGCCGGCTCATGATGCGATAGTGCACGTAGGTCGCGGTGCCTTCATTCATCACCTTGGTCTGGCTCTGCGGATAGAAATACTGAGCGATGTGCCGCACGATCCGCAGGATTTCACGCTGCCAGGGGCGCAGGCGCGGCGCCGTCTTTTCGAGAAAATAAAGCAGGTTTTCCTGCGGCAGGCCGAGCAACTGGCGGCGGCGTTCGACGTCCAGGATCGCGCCGGTCTTCACCTTGGTGCCGGGAACGGTACGCCACAGATCGTTGAAGGCGCTCTCTTCGTGGGCACGACGGCGACCCGCCCGCTTCTCCTCGGCGCGGAGATCGAGACTCTTCTTGCCGGGATAACGATCGATGCCGTGCGACATCAACGCGTGCGCGGCGTCGAGCGTGTGCTCGACCGCCAGCCGGCCGTGGCGTTCCTCGCAATGCGTCACGTAGCGCTTGGCGAATTCGAGATAATCGAGAATGCCGTCGGCGTCGGTCCACTGCTTGAACAGATAATTGTTCTTGAAGAAATGGTTGTGCCCGAAGGCGGCATGCGCGATGACGAGCGTCTGCATCGTCGCCGTATTCTCTTCCATCAGGTAGGAAATGCACGGCGAGGAGTTGATGACGATCTCGTAGGCCAGCCCCATCAGCCCCTTGCGGTAGGATGCCTCCTGAAAGGCAAAGTGCTTACCGAATGACCAGTGCTTATAGAACAGCGGCATGCCGACCGACGAATAGGCGTCGAGCATCTGCTCGGCAGTGATGACCTCGATCTGGTTGGGATAGACGTCGAGCCCCAGTTCGTCCCGCGCCACTTGCTCGCAGGCATCGCAGATCCGCTGCAACGTATGGAAATCCCAATCGGCGCCCTGAAACAGCAACTGGTTCGGCGTGCTCATGGTGCGGCCCTTTCCTGCGGACCGCGACGCTGAAAGAGATCGTGGAACACCGGGAAGATCTCGCTGCGCTCGTTGACCTTGCGCATCGACAGCGGCGCGCCATTGGCGCGCAGGCCCTCGTAGAGGGTCCACAGCGCCGAGTTGGGCATCTCGTAGCTCAAACCATGCTCCTGACCGACTTCAAGATAGGCAAAGAACTGGCAGGCCGGCAGGATCTTGTCGGTCAGCAACTGGCCCGTGACCTCGCCATCCGAATAGGAATTGTCGCCATCGGAGGCCTGTGCGGCATAGATGTTCCAATCCGCCGGGCGGAACCGCGTCTGCACGATCTCGTGCATCGCCTGCAGCGCGCTCGACACCAGCGTGCCACCGGAGGCCGGGCCGTGGAAGAATGTCTGCTCATCGACCTCTTCGGCGCGGTCGGTATGCCGGATGAAGACGATCTCGACGTGGCGATAGCGCCGCTTCAGGAACACATAGAGCAGCATGTAGAAGCGCTTGGCCAGATCCTTCATGTGCTCGGTCATCGAGCCGGAGACGTCCATCAGGCAGAACATCACCGCCTGAGCCACCGGCTTCGGCACCGTCTCGAAGCGGCGATAGCGGATATCGATCGGATCGATGAAGGGAATGCGCTTGATCTTCGCCTTCAGCACTTCGATCTCGGCCAACACTTCGACGCGCCGCGCCTCGTCGCACGTCTCAAGTTCCGCCTCGAGCGCCGCCAGTGCTTCAGGGCTCGGCCGCCGCAGCGCGACACGTCGCGCAAGCGCGCGACTTACCGTGCGGCTGATCGAGATATTGGCGGGCGAGCCGGATGTCGAGTAACCCGCCCGGCGGATGCCATGGCTTTCGACCTCGGCCAGCTTGCGCTTGGCCAGATCCGGCAGTTCGAGATCGTCCAGGAACAGGTCGACGAACTCGTCGCGGCTGAGCACAAAGCGGAACGCATCCTCGCTATCGCCCTCACCGGCGCCACGGCCCTTGCCGCCGCTCGGGTTCGGCCGCGGAAGGATATCGCCTTCCACGAACTTCTTGTTTCCGGGCAGCACCATATCGCGCGTGCCGCCCTCACGCCGAAAACGCGGCTCGTCCATACCGTCGATCGGGACGCTGACCTCGCCGCCTTCGAGGACATCCTTGATGTCCCGCTCCTGCGACGACTTCTTCACCGCCCCCTGAACCAGCGCCTTTGCACGACGCAAAAAGCGCTGGCGGTTTTCCAGACTCTTGCTGCCTGGGTTCAGGCGGCGGTCGACGATGTGAATAGCCACGTTTTCATCCGCCTCAGCCAGCCTGTTTCACGCGCATGTACCACTCAACCAGCCGGCGGACCTGCCGCTCGGTATAGCCACGTTCGACCATGCGCGCGACAAACTCGCCGTGCTTCTTTTCGGTCTC
>CADEDX010000005.1:0-7490 GCA_902826195.1 uncultured Bradyrhizobium sp.
ATCCGAGCCTCAGCGCCATCAAAAATCGGGGGAAATCGTTCCGAAACGAGCCCGAATCAGGCTGCGGCGGCCAATTCGTAGGCTTCCTGGATATCGGCAACGATATCGGAGGCCTCCCACAGCGCGTCGGGCTCGATCGCCTGCAGGGTGACGGTCCAGTTGTTCTTCCGGTTGCGCGGCATGCTTACGACATCGAATTCGATGCCGCGGCACAGCGGATGCCGGTCGAGTGCGAACATCACCCGCCGCCGGATTTCCTCGAGGGTGGCGGAGGATTTGCAAATATACCGGTCCAGGTCCATGTCGAGCCCCTCGATTTGCCCAGCCAGCCATGGCGGCCGGCCATCCTCTGCGGGTATTGTTGGGCCTGATATGGTTAACGGCGCGTTAAGCCTCGTGGCGGCACGGGCCGGGAACCCGAGCGGCGGAGCGGAACGGCCCGACATGGCCCAAGCGATACCTCAGGCGGCAACGGCCGCGACCGGACCGTCGGTCCGTGGGCCGGTAGCGGCGGCTGTCGCGGTTTCGGCCGTCGCGCTGGCGGTAGCGACCTTCGAACTGGCGATGGGGGACTGGCCTTCCGGCTTTGTCCTGCTCGTGGCGGTGCCGCTGCTGGCGCTGGCGTTCTGCTGCTGTCTGGTATGGTCCGCCACGCTGCTGCTTAAGATCCGCTCTGACGGTGCGAGCTTCGCCCTCCCCTTCCTGATCTGTGCCGCGACGCTCGCCATCCTCGCCTACGCCCCGCTGCACCAGATCGCGCTGCAGCAGAACTTTCGGTGGCACCGGCAAGACCGCGAACGGATCGTGGCGCAGGTCGAAGCCGGCGAACTGAAGCCCAACGTTGCCTATAACAAGAACCTGATCGCACTCGGCGACGCAGCACCGAACGTTTCCGCCGGCGGTAACGACATCGTCGTCGACGAGACCGACGAAGGCACCTACGTGCTGTTCCTGACCTCGCGCGGCCTGCAGCACCGTTTCAGCGGCTTCCTGCGCGCGCCTCCGGACGGCGATCCCAAAAAGTTCTTCGAGTTCGAGAACAAGCCGCCGAGCCAGCTCGAGCGCTACGACAAGGACTGGTACTTCGTGGCGAACTAGGCCGCTGTCGCCGCCACGAGCCCGTGACCGTTCCGAGTGCGATGCCGCCGATGATCCGTGTCATCGCCAGGATGCAATTGCTGGCGTTGACCGGGCCTCGCGCATTCTCGGCCGGATCGCCACGGAATTAACAGGACATTTGACAGGGACGCCCGCCATCGCCGGGAACTTCACAGGCTGCGCGGCAAACCTGACGTCCTAGCCGAGCCGTATTCGCGCAGCGGCCTCGCGATACTCCGCTAACGTGCGCGCGACGAGTTCATCGACCGAGAGCACATCGGTAACGCCAGAAGTGGAGTGTCCCGCGCTCCAGATGTCCTTCCAGCGTTTCGGACGGTTCTCGCGGGCGCCGACGTCGATGTCCTTGCCGATATCGATCGCGCCGCGCGGCGGCAGATGGTCCGGATCAAGTCCGGCGGCCTCGATCGACGGCCGCAGCATGTTGGTCTGCAGACCCGTGAATGCCGTGGTCAGCAGAATGTCGTCGGCGCTGCTCGTCACCAGCAGTTCCTTGTATCTGGGATCAACCATGCTCTCCTGCGTGGCGATGAATTTCGTACCCATATAGGCGAGGTCGCAGCCAAGAGCCTCAGCGGCGCGCAACGCGTGGCCGTCGGCGATGCCGCCCGCCAGCACCAACGGTCCATCGAAAAACGCACGCACGGCACGCACGAACACGAAGGGATTGAGCCAGCCGGTCTGGCCACCCGCGCCGGCGGCCAACAACACGAGTCCGTCGGCGCCAGCGGCAACGGCGCGTTCGGCATGGCGGATCGAGGCGACATCGGCAAACACCAGCGCGCCGGCCTCGTGCAGCGGCTCGATGACCGGCGCCGGCGATCCGACCGAGGTGATCACCATTTCGGGCCGGTGCCGCAGCAGCACGTGCAGATCCTGCAGCAGCCGCGCGTTGGAGCGATGCACGATCAGGTTGGCGCAAACCGGCGCAGATGGTTTGCCGCTCGCATCCGCGTGCGCCTTCAGCCTGCTATCGATGTCCGTCAACCATTCGTCGAGCTGTTCGGGAGTTCGGCAGTTTACCGTCGGAAACGAGCCGATGACGCCGTTGCGGCAGGCGGCCACCACGAGGTCTGCGCCCGAGACGAGAAACATCGGCGCCGCGATCAGCGGCAGACTGAGCCGTCCGCGAAATCGCGTTTGCAGGTCGATCGTTGGCAAAGTGTCACTTCCCGGTCTAAACGCTATGGTGCAGAACATTGGCACGGACGAAGGCCGATTACAAAATAGGTGGGAGAGAAAGAATGAGCCATCCGCTCTACGCGTTTCCGACGGCATGCGAGCAGACGTTGCGGGCGCTGGCGCGCTATCCGGAGCGGACGGCCTTCAGTTGGCCGGGTGGTTCGATCACCTATCGCGGCGCTGCCGAGATGATCGGGCGGATACAAGCCGTCTTCATGCAATTCGGCTTCGAACCCGGCACCCGCGTCGCCTTTCTCACTGCCAACCGCGCCGACACCTGGTGTGCCGGCGTCGCCGCGCAATTGTCGCGGCTGGCGATCACCTGGCTGCATCCGCTGGGTTCGCTGGACGACCAGCTGTTTCAACTGGAGGATTCCGAAGCGCAGATGCTGGTGGTCGACGGCGTGACGTTCCGCGATCGCGGCGGCGAACTCGCCGCCAGGGCATCAGGCCTGAAAACCGTGTTCACGCTCGGCCCGGCGGACTACGGCGCCGATCTGCTGCAGGCGATCGAGACAGCCGGCAGCGCCACCGCACGCAACTTCGCGGGCCCCGACGACATTGCGACGCTCAACTATACCGGCGGCACCACCGGCAAATCCAAGGGCGCGTTGCGCCATCACCGCCAGGCCAGCGGTTTCACCGGTGCGATCCTCGCCGATTTCGAAATTCCGCAGACGCCGAGCTATCTGACGGTGGCGCCGATCAGCCATGTCGCCGGCACAAAGGTGCTGCCGACGCTGATGCGCGGCGGCACCGTCCACATGCTGAAGGGCTTTGATCCCGAGGCGGTGTTCAAGACGATCGAGCGCGAGCGAATCAATTTCACGCTGTTCGTGCCGACCATGATCTACGTGATGCTGGACCAAGCCGCGCTCGACAAGACCGACCTCTCCTCGCTCGAACTGCTGCTGTACGGCGCTTCCGCGATGTCACCGAGCCGGCTGGTCGAAGGCATCGAGCGGATCGGGCCGGTGTTCTCACAGCTTTACGGCCAGACCGAATGCTATCCGGTGTCGGTGCTTCGCAAGGCTGATCACGATCCCAGGACGCCGGAACTGTTTCTGTCCTGCGGCTTCCCGATCGCCGCCTGTCAGGTCAAGATTCTCGACAATGACGACCAGGAGGTCGCCACTGGCGAGGCCGGCGAGATCTGCGTGCGGGCCGGTCATGTGATGGCCGAGTACTGGAAACGGCCGGATACCACCGCAGAGACGCTCAGGAGCGGCTGGCTGCACACCGGCGACATCGCGCGTAAGGACGAGCGCGGCTACATGTTCATCCTCGACCGCAAGAAGGACATGATCGTCTCCGGCGGCTTCAACATCTTCCCGCGCGAGGTTGAGGACGTGCTGTCGCAGCACGCCGATGTGGCGATGGTCGCCGTGGTCGGCGTGCCCGACGACAAATGGGGCGAGGCCGTCACCGCCGTGGTCGTGGCGCGCGAAGGGGCAAAACCGAACGCAGATGAACTGATCAATCTGGTGAAGGCCAAAAAAGGCTCGGCGCATGCGCCCAAGCACATCAAGTTCGTCACAGAATTGCCGATGACCGGTGTCGGCAAGGTCGACAAGAAGGTGCTGAAGGCCGGCTTTTAGACCGGCCGCGACCGGATGGTGGGCTAGAGCTCTGTTCTGATTGAATCAGAACGGAGCTCTAGCCTTTTGTTTGTTTTGACGCGTTTTCTTCGAGCGAACCGGTGCCCACTTCGCTCGAAAACGCTCTAATGCCGGCCGTCTATGCCAGCAACTGATCGAGCTGATCGCGCAACTGGTCCTGATGATAGGGTTTTGCCAAGCGCGGCAGGTCGAGCTGCGTACCCTCGGGCAACTCGGCATAGCCGGTTGCCAGCAGCACCGGCAGCGACGGGCGCACCTTGCGCGACGCCGCCGCCAGTTCGAGTCCGGTCATGCCCGGCATCATGTGGTCGGTCACCATCAGGTCGAGCGGCTGCTCGCTCTTGAGAATGTCCAGCGCATCCTCGCCAGAGTCGGCGCCGATCACCCGGTGGCCGAGATCTTCCAGCATTTCCGTGGTCGACATCGCAATCAGCGGGTCATCGTCGACAAACAGGATGACCGCCTTGCGCTTGATCTTTTCCGCCGGCAACGCCGGGCTTTCGATTTCCGGCGCCACGGTCGCGATCGGCAGCACTAGTGTCGCGCTGGTGCCTTTCCCAACGGTGCTGGTCAGTTGCAGCGTGCCGCCAAGCTGCACCGCAAGCCCGTGAACCATCGACAATCCAAGACCGGTGCCCTTGCCGACCTGCTTTGTTGAAAAGAACGGCTCGATTGCCCGCTTCAGTATTTCCGGTGACATCCCGCTGCCGGTATCGGCGACCGAGAGCCTGAGATAGCGGCCCGGCGCCAGCGCCACCTCGCCCGTCGTCTGATATTCCGCCACCGAGATATAGATCCTGCCGCCATCGGGCATCGCGTCACGGGCGTTGATGGCGAGATTGAGGATCGCCAGCTCGAGCTGGTTGGCATCGATCCGCGCCGGAGGCAGACCCCGGGGAATATCGAGCCGCAATTCGGCACGGGGGCCGAGGGAGCGCTGGAGCAGGTCGACCATCCCCTCGATCAAGGCGCGCAGGTCGACCGACACCGCGCGCAGGTCCTGCTGGCGGGCAAAGGCCAGCAACCGCTGCGTCAACGAAGCACCGCGCTCAGCGCCTTGAATCGCGCCATCCACCAGTCGGTGCAGGCGCGGATCGTCGGGCATTCGCTTGCGCAGCAGGTCGAGGTTGCCCATCACCGCCATCAGCAGGTTGTTGAAATCGTGCGCGACGCCGCCGGTGAGCTGGCCGATGGTTTCCATCTTCTGGGCCTGGCGCAATTGTTCCTGCGCCTTCTCGCGCGCGGTCACCGCCTTGATCAGGTCGGCGGTTCGCTGCTCGACGCGCTGCTCCAGCGTCGCGGTCATTTCCGCCAGCGCGGTGCGTTCGGCGGCGAGTTGGGCGAGCAGATTCTCGCGCTCGATTTCGGCGGTCTTGCGCGCGGTGATGTCGGAGCAAACGCCGACCAGCGACTTGATGCTGCCGTCGGGACGATAGACCGGCCGGCCGCGCACGTCGACCCAGTGCAGCGAACCGTCGGGCCAGATATTGCGGAACTCAATGCTGTAGTCATTGCCCTGCTGCAGCGTCCGCGTGATGTTTTCTTCGCGGCGCGCGCGATCGTCGGGATGGACTGCCTGCTCCAGATCCTGATACGTGAACGGCCGCTCCGCATCGCGTCCAAACGCGGATTTGCACGACGCCGACGCCTCAAAGACGCGGTCGGGCAGGTGCAGTTCCCACGCGCCGAGTTGCCCGGCCTTGAGAGCGGTTTGGAGCAGTTGCCCGCTTTCGGTCAGATCGGCGAGGATCGCCCGCGCCTCGTATTGCCGGCGCCTGCCGCGCACGGCCGAGCCGACGATGCTGACCAGCGTCGTCGGATGAAACGGCCGCTCGAGAAACGTCACGTTACCCAGTGCCTGCCCGATCCGCGCGGCGTCGGGGTTACGCTCGGGACCGCCGCCCTGATGCGTCAGCAACACGATCGGAAAATCCGACCATGGCGGCTGATCGCTGAGCCATTTGACGAGGTTGCGCAGATCGGCGGTCTTGATCGCCTCGTCGGCGATCACGGCAAGGCCCGCGCCGCCCTCGATCTCGCTCAGCAGCGCAGGAAGATCGCCGCAGGCCTGCGCATCGTAGCCGGCCTCGCGGATCAGGGCGACGGCGACCGCCGCGTCGCGGCCCTTCGGCGCGAGAATCACGGCCCGCTCCGATGACGAACCGGGATTCACGAGACCGGATCCTCCAGCAGCGGCTGGCCTTCGCCGACATATACCGGGACGCCGCGCAGCACGCCCTGGAAGCCGACAAGCGGTCCACCGACGGTTAGGCCGCGGCTGTCGATTCGATATTCGCGGATGGTGGATTCGTGCGCGCCCGTACGCTTCTTGATGATCGACAACGCGCGTCGCACACTGCCGATCGCTTCGAAATAGCGAAGCAGGATCACGGTATCCGCAAGATAGGTGATGTCGATCGGCGCCTTCATGTCGCCGACCAATCCGTGCTGGGCGACCGTCATGAACGTCGCCGCCCCCTGACGGTTGAGATATTGCAGCAGCTCGTGCACGTGCAGGATCAACGAGTTCTCCTCAGGCATCGAGGCCTGATAACCGTTGAGGCTGTCGATCAGCACGGTCTTGACGCTGCTCTCGTCAACCCGCTTGCGGACGCGATGGGCGAATTCGCCGGGTGAAAGCTCGGCGGCGTCGACCTGCTCGATGAAGAGATTGCCGCTGGCCTGCATGGCTTCGAGATCGATGCCGATGCCTTTCATGCGCTCAAACAGCAGGCCGAGCTCTTCGTCGAAAACGAAAAACGCCGCCTTCTCGCCGCGCGCCACCGCGGCAACGAGAAACACGATGGCGAGGAGAGACTTGCCGGTTCCCGCCGGCCCTAGGATCAGCGTGCTCGATCCGCTCTCGATGCCATCGCCAAGAAGCTGGTCGAGTTCGGCGATACCGCTCGATAGCGTGCGCCGCTTGTAGCTCGTCCGATGTTCCGAAGCCACCAGCCGTGGAAATACGTTCAACCCGCCTTTCGCAATCGTGAGGTCGTGATAGCCACCGCGGAATTTCACGCCGCGATACTTGATCACCCGTGCGCGACGCCGCTCGGCGCCATAGGCCGGCGCCAGTTCCTCCAGCCGCAGCACGCCGTGCGCCACGCTGTGGATGGTCTTGTCGCCGAGGTCGGAGGACATGTCGTCCAGCAGCAGAACAGTCGCGCCGAAATTCGAGAAATAATGCTTGATCGCCAAAATCTGTCGGCGATAGCGCAGCGAACTCTGCGCCAGCAGCCTGATCTCGGAAAGGCTGTCCAGCACCACCCGGTTCGGCTGCGCGCGATCGACGGCGGCGAAAATCTGCTTGGTGGTTTCGCCCAGTTCAAGATCGGAGGAGTAAAGCAGGCTCTGCTGCTGCTCGGAATCGAGCAGGCTCTCCGGCGGCAACAACTCGTAGACTTCGATGTGCTCGTCCAGCGCCCAGCCGTGGGAGGCTGCACCAAGCCGCAATTCCCGCTCGGTCTCGGACAGCGTGATGTAAAGGCATTTCTCGCCGGCACGCGCCCCCTCCATCAGGAACTCGAGCGCAATCGTGGTCTTCCCGGTTCCGGGCGCCCCCTCGATCAG
>CADEDX010000005.1:7590-35095 GCA_902826195.1 uncultured Bradyrhizobium sp.
TCGGAAACCTTCTTGTCGAAATTGTTGGGCACTTCGATATCGACTTCGAGCGTCGATACCGTCTTGCCGCGATCGAGCTTGACGATCACCTTGTCCGGATCGAGTTGAATGTGTTTCGACACCACCGCGAGAATTTCCTCTCGCAATGTGACCAGCAGGTCGGACTGACCGAGCAGTCCGCGCTCGTGCGACAGCAGAATCTGCAGCCGCTCCCGCGCAACGGGGGCGGTCGCTTCGCGGCTGCCGAACAGCCGCAGCAGCCTCATGCTCATGCAGCCCTCCGACCCAGCAGCCGATCCATGAAGCCCTTGCGCTCGGTCGGCACGACCATGGCGACTTCCTCGCCCATCAGTCGTCGCGAGGCGTCGGTATAGGCGCGAGCCGGCGCGCTGCCGGCATTGTTGAGCGTCACCGGCGTGCCGACGTTGGATGCCTTCAGCACATCCTGGCTCTCGGGGATGATGCCGAGCAGAGGCGTGGCGAGGATTTCGAGAATGTCGTCGATATTGAGCATCTCGCCGCGCGCCGCGCGCGCCGGATCGTAGCGGGTGATCAGGATGTGCTTTTCCACCCGCTCGCCGCGCTCGGCCCGCACCGTCTTCGAATCGAGCATGCCGATGATGCGGTCGGAATCGCGCACCGAGGAAACCTCGGGATTGGTGACGATGATCGCCTCGTCGGCAAACCGCATGGCGAGCGTGGCGCCGCGCTCGATGCCGGCGGGGCTGTCGCACACGATCCAGTCGAACCGGCTCCTGAGTTCGTCGATGACGCGGCCAACGCCCTCGTCGGTTAGCGCGTCCTTGTCCCGGGTCTGCGAGGCCGGCAGCAGCCAGAGATTTTCCAGCCGCTTGTCGCGGATCAGGGCCTGCGGCAGCTTGGCGACACCCTGCACCACGTTGATGAGATCGAACACCACGCGGCGTTCGGCGCCCATCACCAGATCGAGGTTGCGTAAGCCGACGTCGAAATCGACCACCACCACGTTTTGCCCGCTCTGGGCAAGCGCCGCGCCGAGCGCAGCCGTCGTAGTTGTCTTGCCAACGCCTCCCTTGCCCGAAGTAACGACAAGCACCTTGGCCATACGCGATCTCCTTACCGGTTAATTCAGCGGTGTAATTTTCATGGTGTCGCCCTCCAGCCGGGCTTGCGCCGGGCGGTTACGGAGTGAGACGTCGATTTCTTCTGCAGTCTGGTAGTAACCATCGATCGCGAGCAATTCCGCCTCGATCCTCTGGCAGTAGATTCGCGCGCTGGAATTGCCGTTGACGCCCGCCATCGCGCGGCCGCGCAGCGTGCCGTAGATGTGGATCGATCCGCCGGCGACGATCTCCGCACCGGAGCCGACCGACCCGAGCACAGTGACGTCACCTTCCATGAAGACGATCGACTGGCCTGACCGCACCGGACTGTCGAGCAACAGCGAGGTCGGCTTCGGCTTGGCTTCGGGCTCCGTTTTCTGCGCCGGTTCGTTGCGCGTGATGACGCAGGCGCGGCCGCCGGTCAGCAAGGGCGGCATGTTCCCGCCGAGGCGCTCTTCATCCACACCCTCGATACCAAGGACGCGGATGCTGCGCTCGCTGAGACTGCCGACGAGATGGGCGATGGCGGCGCTGGAGAGGTCGACGGCCGCAAGGTCGAGCACGATCGGCTTGCCGACAAAATAGCCCGGCGAGCGCGCCAGCGTGGCGTCAATCTCGGCGAGCCAGTCAACGATCGGCACGACGGGGCTGAACACGAACGCGACATAGGAACGGCCGCGCAGCCGAACCAATTGACGCGTGGGATCCGCTCGGACGTCCATGTTGTTCGACTCGCCTTTCTTATTGAAAGGTTAAGAATCGACCAACTTGGTTAACGAGTAATTAATGCTCCGACCCGCCCCCCGCGCAGAAAACCCGCGAAAACAGCGGGAAATCCGGCGCATTTGTGGCCGATTCTTGCTGACGCGCCGCGCTTGCTGACGTCAAACCCTTGTAAACAAGGGGGCCGCGAGTTGCAGTGACGACGAACTCAACTTACTTTCGTCACGTTTCCGACCTAAATTCGTCCCCGCGCGGTTCCAAAAAAGTTATGTGCGCTGGCGGACTTTCTTAAGTCGGGCAGTTCACTCCGTCGGGCAGGCGGACATGCCGGCAGGGGAATCAAGGCGTGAGAGCCGTGGGGAAGGTGTGGTCGCGGGACATGATCTCGCAGACGGGTGGCGTCGAACAGACAGACGCGCAACAGGTAAATTCAGATCTTCCCGCCGTATTCAGCGGCGAAGGGGGAGCGGACGTGGATTCCGCGCACCTCCTCCGCGAACTCGAACTGCTGTCCGATGCCGCACCGAAAGCCGTTTCGCCGCCGGCCAATCCTCCGGTTGCGTCCGACTCAAATCCGCCTGAGGCTACCTCGCCAGGGGCCAATCCGCCCAGCGTCGATCCGTCAAGTGCCAGTTCGCCAAGAGCCAGTCTATCAACTGCCAGCCTACCAAGTGCCAGTCCGCCCAGCGTCGCGAGGAGTAAGCTTATGAGTAGTGTGAGCGAGCAGGATCATCTCAATCCCCGCGATCCACTGTACTATGCGCCGCGTTCGCTGCGGGAAAGGTCGGCATCGCGCGGCGGCAGCCTGGAGGTGCCATATACGGCGGCATCGTTCGATTCCCAGCTCGAAAGCGCAGTATCCGATGCGCTGCGTCATCCGCTCGATCCAGAGTTGATGCATGAACCCCGCCCGGAGTCGAAGAGGCGAATGTGGACCGTCGCGGCGCGTTTCGCCGCCGCCGTCGGCGTCGCAGCCCTCGTCGCCCTGTTCTTCGTCGTCGGCGTGCCCGGATCGCGCCACAGCGACGGCGAACAGGCGTCGACATTCGCCAACTTTGTGCAGTCGGTCAGGAATGCACTGCCGCAACCCGCAGACGGCGCGCAAAAGCCCGCCATCAACGAATTCCAGGCCATTCTCGCCGCCACGCCGGCGAGCACCCCGCCGGCGGCGTCCGAGCCATCGAGTCAGTTGCTCCAGCAATTCATGCAGTGGCGCGAAAAGCCGGATCCGGCTGCGCCACAACAAACCAACCCCTGATCGAGACGGAGGGCTGACCATGCCCGAGAACCGACGTGCGGCGATTTCGTTCTCAAAGGAATTTTTCATGACCCGCTACCGCTTCACCCTGCTGGTCGGGGCCACGCTCTTGGGCCTCGCAGGCAGCGCGCAAGCTGCCGCCGACATCACGATCGTTCGCGACCTTGCCGGCCGGGTCGGCCCGGTGATCGGCTCGGCGCAGGCGTGCCGCGACATCGCGCGCCCCCGCATCCAGACCATCGTCGACAAGTTTTCCCAGGTCATTCGCGAGGCCTCCTCGAACGAGGCGGAGCGTTCCGACCTCACCCAGACGTTCGATCGCACCGTGGCCGAAGGGCGCGCGGCGGTGACCTCCGGCCGGCTCGACTGCATCCGGGCCGACCGCCAGCTGGCCGATCTCGAACGTTCGATCTCCGGACCGAGCCTGTCCAACGTCATCGGCACGACGCCGGCTGCGGCCGCGACCGCCGCAAACGCGGCGACCGCGCCGACCGCTCCCGTCCCGACCGGGCCGCTGCCGCGCGGCATCGGCGAAAAGGAAATCCGCTTCGGCATCGCGGCCCCATTCTCCGGCTCCGCCCGCGAGCTCGGACGCCAGATGAAGCTCGGCATCGAAACCGCCTTCAACCGGATGAACGATGCCGGCGGCCTCGATGGCCGAATGCTCAAGCTGTTCGCCGCCGACGACGGCTACGAGCCCGGGCGCACGCTCGAGGCCATGAAGCAGCTCTATGAAAAGGACCAGGTGTTCGGCATCGTTGGCAATGTCGGCACCCCGACCTCGGCGGTCGCGATCCCCTACGCGCTGGAACGCCGGATGCTGTTCTTCGGGGCCTTCACCGGCGCCAACATTCTGCGCAACGATCCGCCGGATCGCTACGTCTTCAACTATCGCGCCAGCTATGCACAGGAGACCGACGCCGTCGTCCGCTACCTCATCAAGATACGCCGGCTGCAACCGCGGCAGATCGCCGTGTTCGCACAACAGGATTCCTACGGCGATGCCGGCTTCGCCGGAGTGGCCAAAGCTTTCCGCGCGATGGGCGTCAACGACGGCGGCATCCTCCGGCTCAACTATGCCCGCAACACCGTCGACGTCGACGAAGCGATCAACCAGTTGAAGCTGGCGAAGCCGCCGATCAAGGCCATCGTGATGGTCGCGACCTACCGGGCCGCGGCGCGGTTCATCGAGAAGACCAAGGATGCGTATCCCGGACTGATCTACTCCAACGTTTCGTTCGTCGGCTCGACCGCGCTTGCCGAAGAACTCAAGCTGTTGGGGCCGCGCTACACCAACGGCATCATCGTCACCCAGGTAGTCCCGGCCGTGTCGGGCTATTCGTCGGCCGTGCTCGAATACAAGAACGCGCTCGCCAAGTATTTCCCGGGCGAAGCACCCGACTACGTTTCGTTCGAGGGCTATGTCGCCGCCAACGTCCTGATCGCAGGCATCAAGCGGACCGGCCCGCAGATCGACACTGAGAAGCTGATCGACACGCTGGAGACCATGCGCAATCTCGACCTCGGTCTCGGCACCCAGCTCTCGTTCGGCCGCTCCGAGCACCAGGCCTCCAACAAGGTCTGGGGCACCGCGCTCGACGAGAACGGTCGGTATCAACCGCTCGAACTCGAATGATCAAAAAAGCACCGACAATGTCGCATCGTCAGGGCAGTTTTTGCGCACGCGGTGCGGCGTGCCGGAATTTCAGTAAACTTCAAACTCAAGAGTTTTGTACTGCGTATTTCGGTAAACCTGCGTTGGACTTCGCTTCTCGTTAGTTCCGTTTTCATCTCCGCCGCACAAGCGGCTCCCGGCGACAAAATAGAGTTGGTTCGAGACCTTGCCGGCCGTGTCGGCCCGGCGATCGGTTCGGCGCTGGCCCGCCCGGACGTCACGCGTCCCGCGTCCAGGCGGTGATCGAGAAGTTCGCGGCGGTGATCCGCGATGCCGCCAGCAACGAGGCCCAGCGCTCCGACCTCGCACAACAGTTCGATCGCAGCGTCGCGGATGGCCGGAACGCCGTTTCGACGGGAAGGATGGATTGCATCCGGGCGGAAGGCCGGCTGGCTGACCTCGAACAGTGGCTGGTACCGTCTGCGCCCGCTCCGGCCGCCGCTGTCGCTATTCCCTCTCTCGCCCCGCCCGCTTTCGCCGCGGCGCCGGCGACGCTGCCCGCCCCTGCGACCAGCCTTGGAAGTTCGGCGACGGCCGTTCGCGGCGTGTCGGATAACGAGATCCGGTTCGGCATCACCGCCGCCTTCACCGGCCCGGTGCGGGAGCGCGGCCGCCAGATGAAGCTCGGCATCGAGACGGCCTTCAACCAGGTTAACGACGCCGGCGGCGTCGCAGGACGAAAGCTGCGGATCATCGCGGCCGACGACGGCAACGAGCCGACGCGCACGCTACAAGCCGTGCGGCAGCTTTACGAGAAGGACCAGATTTTCGGCCTCATCGGCAGCATCGGTACGGCAACCGCGGCGGTCGCGGTGCCGTTCGCGCTCGAACGGCGGATGCTGTTCTTCGGGGCCTATACGGGCGGTAACGTCGTGCGCCGCGATGCTCCCGATCGCTATGTGTTCAACTTCCGTCCGAGCTACGCCGAGGAAGCCGACCCGGCGGTGCGCTATCTGGTGAAGCTACGCAAAATCCCGATCCGGCAGATCGCCGTATTCGCCCAGACCGACGATCTAGGCGACGCCGGATACGCGGGCGTCGCCAAGACCTATCGCGCGATGGGCCTCAACGACAGCGCCATCCTGCGCCTCAACTACCCGCGCAACACCATCGAGGTCGACGAGGCGGTCAATACTTTACGCGTGCACAAGGTGCCGGTCCGCGCGATCATCATGGCCGCCTCCTACCGGGCCGCCGCCAAATTCATCGAGAAGACGCGCGCCCTCTATCCCGAGATGATCTTCACCAGCATCTCGGGCGTCGGCGGCTCCTCGCTCGCCGACGAGCTGAAGCTGCTCGGTCCGCGTTATACGACGGGCGTGCTCGTGACACAGGTGGTGCCGGCGGTGTCGGGCTATTCGAGCGCGGTGCTCGAATACAAGAACGCGCTCGCGAAGCATTTTCCAGGCGAAGCCCCCGACTACGCCTCGCTGGAGGGCTTTATCGCAGCCAACATCCTGATCGACGCGCTGAAGCGCGTCGGGCCGCAGCTCGATACCGAAAAGCTGGTCGATACGCTGGAGGCGACCCGCAATCTCGATCTGGGCCTCGGCGTGGCGCTCAATTTCGGCCGCTCCGAACACACCGCCTCGAAAAAGATCTGGGGCAAGGCGCTCGACGAGAGCGGCCGTTTCCTGGCGGTCGAACTGGAATAAGGCGCTTGCCGGTCAACGCCTTTCGATGACCAGACTCTGCACGGCGCGGCCGAAATAGCCGCTGAGATCGGCGAGCCTCGCCATGGCAAGGCCCGCGCCGTCGGGGCCGATCCAGGTCTCGGCGTCGACCAATATCCAGTCGCCGGCCGGCTCGCGCGAAAAATTCACGGTCAGGTCGGCGTTGAGGAACGTCCAGTCGCGAAAATCCAGCACGGCTGACGTTCCGTTGCAGAAATCCGCCGCCGCCATCGTCCGCATCGCTTGCGAGACCGGCGCCCCCTCCACGATCGGCCGATCGACGCGATACCAGATCGCGCCCGGCCCCACCCGGCCGAAATGACCGCGGGCGGCCCGCAGCGACATCCCCGTCACGAACGGGCTCGATGAGAAATCGACATCCTCGACATGCGACTGTTCCGGTCCCGGCAGCGCGACCTGCTCGATCACCGCTTCCGGCGGCAGTTCGTCGGCCTGCACCCTGACCTTCAGCACGGTCGCGCTGACGACCACCACGCCCCTCGCCAGCAACCTGACCGCGCAGAGTTGGATCTTGCGTCCCTCACGCACCACGTCGCTCTCGATCATCAACGGCGCCACCGGCACCGGGCGCATCAGATCGACGGTCACGCGGGCTATTCGCATCGGCATCACCGTCGGAATCCGCTCCGCCGCCCAGACAACGAGCGACGCCGGAGGCGAGCCGTGCTGCATGCCCGGATCCCACGGCCCCGCCGCATTGGGACTGGTGACGACGTCGTTGCCGTCAACACGAAAGATCGCTTCCATGGATGAGAGGTCCTGTCGGATGCAGTGAAAAGCTTCTTGCCCGGTCTGTCCGACGAAGTCGAGACGGCCACGCAGCAGACCTCTTGCGCGCTATTCGCGCACGGCTGCGTCCGACATCAGATGAACGCCATGCCGCCGTTGAGGATGACGGTCTGGCCGGTCATGTACGCGTTGCCGAGAACCATCGCGACGGCCTGCGCCACTTCCTCCGGCCGGCCCATGCGGCCGAGCGGGATGTTGCGGGCGAGATCCGCGCGGCCTGTCATCATGTCGGTCTCGATCAGCGACGGCGCCACGTTGTTGACGGTGATACCCTCTTTGACCAATCGTGCGGCATAGCCCCGGGTAAGGCCCTCCATGCCGGCCTTGGAGGCGTTGTAATGCGGGCCGATGGCGCCGGCACCGCGCGCTGCACCCGACGTGATGTTGACAATGCGGCCCCACTTACGCTCGCGCATCCCGGGCAGCACCGCCTGCGTGCAGAGGAACGCCGATTTCAGGTTGACCATGATGGTGCGGTCGAAATCGTCTTCGGTGAGATCGTCGACACCGCGCACGATCGCGATGCCGGCATTGTTGACGAGGATGTCGATCGTACCGAGCTCGCGTACGGACCGTTCGACCATTCCGGACACGGCTGCCGACTGCGAAACGTCGGCCGCCACCGCAATGGCGCGACCCCCGGATGCCGTGATCCTGGCAACAATCGCCTCGGCATCCCCGGCGCGTTCGCGGTAATTGACCGCAACCGCGGCGCCGGCCTCGGCCAGCGTCAGCGCTACCGCCGCGCCGATGCCGCGGGATGCGCCCGTCACCAGCGCGACACGCGCGCTCAGATCCTGTCCGGCCGCCATCGATCCTCCGTCGCGTTCACGACGGCCCACACCCCGCCTTACAATGGAGGGTCGACCGCCTCGTCATATTCCTTCTTGAACCGCGCGATCAGTTCGGCGGCCGGCAACACCTTGCCGATGCCGCCGATGCCCTGGCCTGAGCCCCAGATTTCCTTCCATGCCTTCGGCTTGCTGCGCTCGCCGGAGGCGTCCGTGCCAAAGCTCATCTTGGAAGGGTCGGAGGTCGGCAGATCGTCGGGATTGAGGCCGGCCTTGACGATGGACGGCTTGAGATAGTTGCCGTGCACACCGGTGAACAGGTTCGAATAGACGATGTCTTCGGCCGAGGAGACGGTGATCATCTCCTTGTAGCCCTCAACCGCGTTGGCTTCCTCGGTCGCAATGAAGGCCGACCCGATATAGGCGAAGTCGGCGCCGAGAATGCGCGCGGCGCGGATCGCGCGGCCATTGGCGATAGCGCCCGACAGCGCGATCGGGCCGTCGAACCAGGCGCGCGTCTCCTCGACAAAGGCGAGCGGCGAGATCGTGCCAGCATGACCGCCGGCGCCGGCCGCCACCAGGATGAGGCCGTCGGCGCCCTTCTCGACCGCCTTGTGCGCGAATTTCTGGTTGATGACGTCGTGGAAGACGATGCCGCCCCAGCCGTGCGCGGCCTGGTTCAGTTCCTCGCGTGCGCCGAGCGAGGTGATCATCATCGGTACCTTGTACTTCTCACACATCGCCAGATCATGATCGAGCCGGTTGTTGGACTTGTGGACGATCTGGTTGACCGCATACGGCGCCGACGGTCGTTCCGGATGCGCCTTGTCGTACGCCGCGAGTTCTTCCGTGATCCGCGCCAGCCACTCGTCGAGCAGCGCGGCAGGGCGCGCGTTTAGCGCCGGAAACGATCCGACCACGCCGGCCTTGCACTGTGCGATCACCAGATCGGGCACGGAGATGATGAACAGTGGCGACCCGATCACGGGTATCGACAGGCGGCCCTTGAACAGCGCGGGCATGGACATTCGGAATGATCCTCTGATTATTCGGGCGAGCGACGCGGCAATTTCCTGAGCATGAACCTTTTGCGGATCAGGCTCTAGGGATGCCAGACGTCATATCAACCATCAAGGCAATCTTTCCAGTGTCAAGTATTGCGTTTTGACGCTGGCCGCGATGCGTTTGGACATGATCTCGCCAGTGCCTGTAATGGCTTACTGGCACAGCGCCCGCGTTACGAAATTTTCGGTCTTGCAATCGCCCGGCTGGCGCTTATAGCCCGGCATGTACACTTTCGGCGAGCATTTCTCGGCTGCATCGGTATCGAGGCTCTTGCCTTCCTTGAAGCCGTTGCTCTGGCACATTCTGTCGGCGCCAGCCTTGCAGTCCGGCGCGCCATTGGCCGCCACGAGGCACGCCATGCGGCCCTTCACCATAGTCGAGGGCTTTGCGATGTTCGACAGGCTCTCGCTGGCATCCTTGGTGCGCGCGTTGAGATCGTCGATGGTCTCGCTCGGACTCTTCAGCGGCGGCAGCAGCGATTTGGATTTTTCGAACAGTTTACCGATTTCGTTGATCAAGCCGGGACTTTCGTCGCGCGGCGCCGGCGGAGGCTCAGCCGGTGCCGACGTGGAAGCCGGCGACTGCAGGCCGAGGGTCGGCGGCGGCGCGGCCTGCGACCGGGCGGTTTCGGGCGCCCCCGCCAGCAAGGATGCCGCAAGGCCGCCGATCGCAAGTTGCGTGCCGAATGATTTGAACATGGCACGAGCCTAGACTGAAGCCGGGAGCCGGGCAAAGCGTCGGATCAGCGCGATCGAGATCAGCTTGTAAGCGATCTAGATCAGCTTGAACGCGATGACGAAACCGAGCACCAGCACGACGCCTCCGATGGCGACCCACAGGCCGAGCCGCTTTTCCAGTTCGCTCCGGATCAGGTCTCCATAGCGGTTGAGCAGGACGGCAACGACGAAAAAGCGCCCGCCGCGCGCCACAATCGAGCACAGGATGAACAGCCAGATGTTGTAGCCCGCAAAGCCCGAGGTGATGGTCACGAGCTTGTAGGGGATCGGCGTCAGCCCCTTCAGCAGGATGATCACCGCACCCCATTCGGCATAGGAGGCGCGGAAGGTCTCGACCTTGTCGCTGAGGCCGTAGAGGGTTATGAGCCAGTGACCGATCGAATCGTAGAGCAGCGCGCCGATCGCGTATCCGAGCACGCCGCCGGCGACGGACGCGATCGTGCACACGGTCGCGAACCACCACGCCTTCTTCGGCCGCGCCAGCGACATCGGCAGCAGCATGATATCGGGGGGAATCGGGAAGAAGGAGCTTTCCGCGAAGGCAATCGCCGCCAGGATCCACAGCGCGTAGGGCTTGTCAGCGGCGTCGATGCACCAGTCGTAGGTCCGTTTCAGCATGGCCGCATGAACCATCATGCGGCGGATTTGTCCATGCCGGAATAGAAGCGAATCGGGAAGGAATTACTACCGTTTGCGGATCGATCGGCTTTCCAGCGCGACAATTCGCCGCCGAACCGCTGATGGTGCCGTCGGCTTGGTCACTTCCTTGGACAACGCCCTGTCGGCCACCGCCTCGCCTGCAATCACCTTGCCTGCAATCACCTTGCCTGCCATCGCCTTGCCTGCCGTCGCTTTGGGCATCTTGACCGTCGACTTCGGCAGTTTCTCGGCGATCCCGAGCATCTCCTCGCGCCGCTCCATTTCGCGCCAGACATCTTCCGGCTTTACGCCGGCCGAAGCCCACAGCACGGTCAGGTTATAGAGCAGGTCGGCGCTCTCACGGACCACCGCGTCGGTCTTGCCATTGACGGCATCGATGACGACTTCGATGGCTTCCTCGGCGAGTTTCTTGGCCATCCTGGAAGGCCCGCGCTGAAACAGCCGGGCCGTTCGCGACGTGGCCGGGTCGAGATCCTTGGCTGCGAGCACAGCCTGATAAAGCCGTTCGAGCGAATCACTCATGTTTCGAACCTAACGCATCGTTGCGGTTGACGTGTTAACGGTAGACCCCCGCCGACGCAAAAAATCCACCGGCCAGAGCGGCCGGTGGATTCATCTTAACGATCGGGATTTTAGCGGTGCCGTTTACCACCCGCCATAGTGGCGGCCATAGTAGGGGCCTCCGCCGTAGTAATAGGGACCGTGATTGCCGTAATAGGCCGGTCGGCCATAGTAGTAGCCGTCGTCATAGTAGTGGCGCCGGTTCTGGCTGGCCGCGATCGCGATCCCTGTGCCGACAATGCCGGCAAAGGCCGCCGCTGCCGCCGCACCGCCATTACCCCGGTAATGCCGGCGGCGCGCGCTGATATCGGTCGCATCGCTGGTCCCTGAAGTCGCTGTGACGCCCTTGGCTGGGGTAGCGGAGCCGGCAAACGCCATCGACGGCTGCACCGCCGTCAGCGCCACTGCCAAAACGGTCGCCACCGCGCTGGCGCGGCCAATCGATGAAAACATACCCTTTCGCGCAAACATCTCGAACATCCTCCGTGGGAGCCGGCCTGAGTACAGGCCTCCGATTAGCTAACCACTGAGCCCAGTTTAGGTTCCCCAATCCGAACGGCAGCTGAACAATCCCTGGCAAAATCGTGGCAGTCATCAACGGTTCAGGTTACATGCTGCAGAATGGCTCGCCCAATGGGGATTCCCGGGCGATTCATGCGGTTGGCGAGGCCATCGCCAGCGCGGCAACTTGTCCCACCTCCTGCCGATGTAACCTCAATGCGTGCTGTCAGGACCAATGCCACCCGCTTCCGCCTGAGCGCTCTTCCCGGGGTTCTGCTGGCCTGCCTGGCCTGGTTGTGCGCGATTTCGGGCCTGATGGCAGGCAATGCCCTGGCCGCGGATGAGCCCCGGCCGCCGCTCGCAATCCAGTTTTCGCTCGATCGTCCGATCGATGCCGCCGCCGCCCCGTTCGTGCTGGCCTCGGCCGGCGGCCTGTTCAGTGCCGAAGGGTTGGCCGTCACCATCAACATCGCCGGCAGATCGCAGGACGCGTTTGCGCGCGTCGCGGCGGGCACCAGCGATTTTGCCGTCGTGGACATCAACGCGCTGATGCGGCTTCGCGACAAGGACAGGCAGGGCGGCCCCAGCATCAAAGCGGTGTTCGTGCTGTTCAACAAGGCGCCCTATTCCATCATCGCCCGCAAGAGCCGCGGCGTGCTGGCGCTGACCGACATCGAGGGCAAGACGCTCGGCGTCTCCGAGGGCGACCTGTCAGCCCGGCTGTGGCCGGCGGTGGCCAATTTGAACAGCATCAAGCTCAAGAACGTGAAGCAGAGCAGCATCAGCGCGGCGGTGCGCGAGCCGATGCTGTCGGCGGGCCAGGTCGATGCCGTGACCGGCTTCTCCTTTCTGTCGGCGATCAACCTCAGGGATCGCGGCGTGCCGGCCGACGATCTGGCGGTGCTGAAATTCGCCGACTATGGCTGCGAGGCCTATGGCTTCGCGGTGATCGTCAACCCGACGCTGGCGGCCGCCAAGCCCGAGGCGGTGAAGGCATTTGTGCGGGCCGTGATCGGCGGCGTCAACCTGACCATCAAGGATCCGGCAAACGCTGCGGCCGAAGTCGCCAACCGCATGGACGGCGGCTCAAAAGACCTCGAACTCGAACGCCTGCGCAGCATTTTGCGCGACAACATCCTCACCAGCGAAGTAAAACGCAACGGCATCGGCAGCATCGATCCGGCGCGTTTCGAACGCTCGATCGACCAGGTCGGGGAAGACTTCAAGTTTCAGAAGCGGCCGCAGGCCTCCGATATTTTCGACGACCAGTTCTTGCCGCCGCTGAATGGGCGTTTGATCAATTAGGCCGGGACATACCGCAGGCCAAAACGCAAAATATCGAAACCAACCCCATGCAAAGTAGAAAGTAGAATGGCCCGGCTTGCAGCCGTCCAGCCGCCGAGGCTTGCACACCGGTAAGGCCAAACGGGACAATATTGATCCCGCTCTGGTTCTCCGCTGCCATCCCGGATTAGAATGCGTCCACACTGAACACGCCCCGCCCGCCTGCGAGTCCCACCCTGATGTCAATGCTGCGCCTCTACACCCGCGTCCTCCAGTTGCTCGGCAAGGAGGCGCGGCTGGGCTGGATACTTGCCGTTGCCAATTTGCTGTTGGCCGGCGCGCAATTCGCCGAGCCGGTGCTGTTCGGCAAGATCGTCGACGTGCTCTCCGGCAAGCCGCAGGCCGGCCCGCTGGCGGCGAATTCAGCCTGGCCGCTGCTGGCGGCCTGGGTGGCGTTCGGCCTGTTCACCATCGCCTGCAGCGCGTTGGTGGCGCTTCATGCCGACCGGCTGGCGCACCGCCAGCGCCAGGCCGTGCTGACCGACTATTTCGAACATATCATGCAGTTGCCGCTGACCTTCCATACCGGCACCCATTCCGGGCGGCTCATGAAGGTGATGCTGAACGGCACCGACGCGCTGTGGCGGCTCTGGCTCGGATTCTTCCGCGAGCATTTCGCCGCGATCCTCTCGCTGGTGGTGCTGCTGCCGCTGGCGTTCTACATCAACTGGCGGCTGGCGGTGCTGCTGTTCGTGCTGTGCGTGGTGTTCACCATCCTCACCACGCTGGTGGTGCGCAAGACCTACGGCATGCAGAGCGAGGTCGAGGCGCATTACAGCGATCTCTCCGCGCGCGCTTCCGACGCCCTTGGCAACGTCGCGCTGGTTCAGAGCTTCGTGCGGATCGACGCCGAGGTTCAGGGCCTGCGCTTCGTCGCCGACAAGCTGCTCGCCGTGCAGATGCCGGTACTGGGGTGGTGGGCGCTGGTCACTGTCATCACCCGCGCCTCCACCACGATCACCGTGCTCGCGATCTTCACCGTCGGCATCTACCTGCACGGCAAGGGGCAGACGACCGTCGGCGAGATCGTGATGTTCGTGAGCTTTGCGACCATGCTGATCCAGAAGCTCGAACAGGTGGTCAGCTTCATCAACAACGTGTTCATGGAGGCGCCGCGCCTGCAGGAATTCTTCGACGTGCTGGATGCGGTGCCCGCGGTGCGCGACCGGCCCAACGCCATGGACACCGGGCGGCTCTCCGGCCTCGTCGAGTTCAACGATGTCTCGTTCTCCTATGACGGCAAGCGGCCGGCGGTCGAGGACGTCACGTTTACCGCCCTGCCCGGACAGACCATCGCGCTGGTCGGCCCGACCGGCGCCGGCAAATCGACCGCGATCGCGCTGTTGCACCGCGCCTTCGACCCGCAATCCGGCATCATCAAGATCGACGGCATGGACATCCGCGGCCTGAAGCTGACGGCGCTGCGGCGGAACATCGGCGTGGTGTTCCAGGAGGCGCTGCTGTTCAACCGCTCGCTCGCCGACAATCTGCGGGTCGGCAAGCCTGATGCCACCGAGGAGGAAATGCGCACAGCAGCCAGCCGCGCACAGGCGCTGGAGTTCATCGAGCGCAGCGACAAGCAATTCGAGACCCAAGCCGGCGAGCGCGGCCGCATGCTGTCCGGCGGCGAGCGGCAGCGACTGTCGATCGCGCGCGCGCTGCTGAAAGACCCGCCGATCCTGATCCTCGACGAAGCGACCAGCGCGCTCGACGCGGTCACCGAGGCCAAGGTCAACGCTGCGCTCGACGAGGTCATGAAGGGCCGTACCACCTTCGTGATCGCGCACCGGCTTTCTACGATTCGCAACGCCACCCGCATCCTGGTGTTCGACAACGGCCGCGTGATCGAAAGCGGAACGTTCGATGAACTCGTCGCCAAGGGCGGCCGCTTTGCGGAACTCGCAAAGGCCCAGTTCATGGTGCATGAAAATGCACGCGCTGCGATCGAGGCCAAATAGGCTGGATCTTTTGTTTGAGCATGATCTCCGCGCAAACGCGATCCGCGTTTGTCGCGAGAAATACCGGCTTTAACTTTTCCGGATCATGCTCAAAGTGAGCGCTATCACGGTATCGGCATTGCCGAATTTGCGATGATTTCGTCCACGATTTAATCGCCCGGCCCCTGTTCTGGCCCACCAAGCCGGTATAGGTTCGCGCTGCCGCAAAGCGACGGCCCCGGACACGCTTGAAACCCGAACGTCAGATTTCCAAGGACCTCCTTTTTCAGGGCGG
Organism: uncultured Bradyrhizobium sp.; assembly: GCA_902826195.1. GTDB lineage: Bacteria > Pseudomonadota > Alphaproteobacteria > Rhizobiales > Xanthobacteraceae > Bradyrhizobium. The sequence goes on from CADEDX010000005.1 coordinate 22,703, forward strand.
GTCTCATAGGACCGGAACGGAACAGTGCATCTTCTTCGCCTGCTGCCTCGCCATACGTTGAACTGGATCTTCCTGATGGCGGCGCTTGCCGTCGTCACGCCCGGCGCCGCGCACGCCGAGGCGCTGCTCGTCGTCGAAGCCGACACCGGCAAGGTGCTGCAGGCCGACAACGCCACCATGCCCTGGTATCCCGCCTCGGTGACCAAGATCATGACGGCTTACGTCGCGCTGAAGGCGGTCAAGGAAGGCCGGATGTCGCTCGACACGCTGCTGACGGTGTCGCCGGTCGCCGCCTCGCAGTCGCCGTCCAAGATGGGCTTCCCCCCGGGCACGCAGGTCACCGTCGACAACGCGCTCAAGATGATGATGGTGAAATCGGCCAACGACATGGCCGTGGTGCTTGCCGAAGGCGTCGGCGGCTCCGTCGACGGCTTCTCGGCGATGATGAACCAGGCCGCGCAGAAGCTCGGCATGACGCAAACGAGCTACGTCAATCCGAACGGCCTGCCCGCGGACGGGCAGATCACCTCCGCGCGCGATCTTGCGATTTTGGCGCGCGCCGTCATTCGCGACCTGCCGGAATACGAATACTTCATGCACATCCACTCGATCCGCTACGGCCGCAGGGTGACGCAGAACTTCAACAAGCTGATCGGCCGCTATCCGGGCGCTGACGGCTTCAAGACCGGCTTCATCTGCGCCTCCGGCTACAACCTGGTCGCCTCGGCGACCCGCAACGGCAAGCGGCTGATCGCGGTCGTGCTCGGTTCAACCTCCGGCCACGCGCGCGCGGTGCGCGCGGCGCAGATACTGGATCGCGGTTTTGGCGGCAGCGGGCTCAGCTGGTTGAAGCCCGAACTGGGTACCGTCGACAGTCTGGCCCCGATCGATGCGACGCCGCCGAACCTGCGCGACGAGATGTGCAACGGCAAGCGCAAGCGGCCGGCCACCGACGAGGACGCCGATGTCGTCGCCGCCAACGGCAACGCCTCGACCGGCGAATCCCCGGTGGCGTTCTTTACCGCCGGGCTGCAGCCGCCGGCCGGCAAGCCGTCGGACCTGATCGCCGCAGCGCCGGAGCCGTCCGAGCCCATTCCGGTCTATACCGGCCCGACCAAGACCGGCACGGCGCTGATCGCCGCCGTGGCGGCGGAGGCCGAGAAGCAGACGTCCAGGCGCGGCAAGAAATCGAAGATCGCGGCGAAGAAGCCCGATGCTGCGAAGCCCAAGGTTGAGGCCGGCGCCAAGTCCTCCGCGGTCAGGCATGCAAGCGTGAAGCCCGAGGCTGCCTCCAAGCCGTCCGCCTCGGCCGAAAAGAAACCGGCCGCAAAGCCCGCCGCTGCGGACAAGCCGAAGCCGGCCAAGCCGAACGCTGCCGCAAAGCCCAAAGGCGAAAGCAAGCCGGCTGGTTAACGGGCCGCGACGCTGCACATTTAGGCAGTTTTCCTGCCGGCGCCCGAGCTATTCCAGTTCGCTGCAATGCGTTGATAGCGCGCAGCCGCTTGCCATTGGCGGCGGCATTCACAATACTGCCCCAAAACAAGGCGTGCCCGGCCAGCAAACAGGGACACTCAAAACAAGAGTAGAGCACGGACCTGATGCACATCGGGGCCGGGTTCGGAACCAGAGGGGAACTACCATGGAGCGGATCTGGCTCAAGCAATACCCGGCCGGCGTGCCCGCCGATATCGACGTCACCCAGTACTCATCGCTGGTCGAACTGCTGGAAGAAAGCTTTGCGAAGTTCGCCGATCGCAAGGCGTTCATCTGCATGGACAAGTCGATCAGCTACCGCGACCTCGACGAAATGTCGGCGGCGCTCGGCGCCTACCTCCAGAGCAAGGGCCTGCAGAAGGGGGCCCGCGTCGCGCTGATGATGCCCAACGTGCTGCAATATCCGGTCTCGACCGCCGCCGTGCTGCGTGCCGGCTATGCGGTGGTGAACGTCAACCCGCTCTACACCCCGCGCGAGCTCGAGCATCAGCTCAAGGATTCCGGCGCGGAAGCCATCGTCGTCCTGGAGAATTTCGCCACGACCGTTCAGCAGGTCATCGCCAAGACCGCGGTGAAGCATGTGATCGTCGGCAGCATGGGCGACCTGCTCGGCTTCAAGGGCGTGATCGTCAACCTCGTGGTCCGCAAGGTGAAGAAGATGGTGCCGGCCTGGTCGATCCCGGGCGCGGTCACGTTCAACGACGCGCTCGCCGCCGGCCGCAGCCTCAAGCTCGCCAAGCCGCAGCTCACCCGCGACGACGTCGCCTTCCTGCAATATACCGGCGGCACCACCGGCGTCTCCAAGGGCGCGACGCTGCTGCACAAGAACATCCTGGCCAACGTGCTGCAGAACGACGCCTGGCTGCAGCCCGCGCTGAAGAAGCCGCCGCATGTCGATCAGCTCTTCATCGTCTGCGCGCTGCCGCTCTATCACATCTTCGCACTGACAGCGTGCTTCCTGCTCGCGATGCGGGCCGGCGGCGTCAACTTGCTGATCCCGAACCCGCGCGACATGGCGGGCTTCATCAAGGAGCTGATGAAATACCAGGTCAACAGCTTCCCGGCGGTCAACACGCTCTACAACGGCCTTTTGAATTCGCCCGGCTTCGACAAGGTCGATTTCTCCAAGCTGAAGACCTCGTTCGGCGGCGGCATGGCGACGCAAAAGCCCGTCGCCGAGAAGTGGCTGAAGGTGACCGGCTGCGCGCTGTCGGAAGGCTACGGCCTGTCCGAGACCTCGCCGACGCTGACCTGCAACCCGGCCGACACCGACCAGTTTTCCGGCTCGATCGGCATTCCCGTGCCGTCGACCTACCTCTCGATCCGCGACGACGACGGCAAGGAAGTGCCGCTCGGTCAGGCCGGCGAGATCTGCGCCAAAGGCCCGCAGGTGATGGCCGGCTACTGGAACCGGCCGGAAGAAACCACCAACGTGATGACCGCCGACGGCTTCTTCCGCACCGGCGACATCGGCGTGATGGATGAGAAGGGCTACACCAAGATCGTCGACCGCAAGAAGGACATGATCCTGGTCTCGGGCTTCAACGTCTACCCCAACGAGATCGAGGAAGTGATCGCGAGCCATCCGGGCGTGCTGGAATGCGCCGTGATCGGCGTCGCGGATTCGAAGTCCGGCGAGGCGGTGAAGGCGTTCATCGTCAAGAAGGACCAGAATCTCTCGGCCGACGACGTCATCAAGTACTGCGGCACGCAGCTCACCGCCTACAAGGTACCCAAGCAGATCGAGTTCAGGACCGACCTGCCCAAGACCAATGTCGGCAAGATCCTGCGCCGCGAACTGCGCGACGAAAAGAAGGCCGCGGCGTAGCGGCGTTTCCCGTCGATGGAGGGAGCTTCCGTCACGCCGGCCGAAGTTCTGTCATTCTGGCGTGACGCCGGTCCCGACCGCTGGTACCGGCGCGACGACCTCTTCGATGCCGAGGTGTGCCGGCGTTTTCTCGGTCTGTGGCAGCGCGCGGCCGCCGGCGAATTGTCGGCGTGGGAAGCGAGCGATGACGGCGCGCTAGCGCTCGTCATCGTGCTCGACCAGTTTTCGCGCAACCTGTTCCGCGACGACGGCAGGACCTATGCCAGCGACGCGCTGGCGCACGACGTGGCGCAGCGCGCGGTCGACAGCGGCGCGGATGCGCGCGTCGATCCGGCCTTTCGGGAATTCCTCTATCTGCCGTTCATGCATTCGGAGCATCTGCCCGACCAGTTGCGCTGCATCGAGCTGTCGCGCGCGGCCGGCCATGCCGAGAACCTGAAATGGGCCGAGCACCACGCCGACATCATCCGGCGGTTCGGGCGCTTTCCCCACCGCAACCGGCTGCTGGGCCGTGCGACCACGCCGGAGGAGCAGGCCTTCCTGGACGAAGGGGGCTTTTCGCCCTGATGACGGAAGCGTGAACGGCCACTATCGTTGCCGTTTCACCCCCCGCGAATATTGTGCCGATCACCCACCCGGTCTAAGAAACTATCCGCTCATTGAGGGAGAATTGAAGATGACGATCCAAGTCGGCGACAAGCTGCCGGAAGCCAAGTTTCGCGTCATGACGGCGGAAGGTCCGCAGGTCAAAACCACCGACGATATTTTCAAGGGCAAGAAGGTGGCGCTGTTCGCGGTCCCCGGCGCCTATACCGGCACCTGCCACAAGATGCACCTGCCGAGCATCTTCCTCAACGCCTACGCCATCAAGGACAAGGGCGTGAACACCATCGCCATCGTCTCGGTCAACGACGCCTTCGTCATGAACGCCTGGAAGCGCGACACCGACCAGCGCGATGAAGCCACCTTCCTCGCCGACGGCAATGCCGACTTCACCAAGGCGATCGGCATGGAGCTCGACGCCTCCGGCAACGGCCTCGGCATCCGCTCCAAGCGCTATTCGATGCTGGTCGAAGACGGCGTGGTCAAGAAGCTCAACCTCGAGCCGGCACCAGGCAAGGTCGAGGTTTCGGGTGGCGATACGCTGCTGGGGCAGCTGTAATAACGCTCCGCACTTTTTCCATTCTCCCCTTGTGGGAGAAGGTTGCGGACGCAGTCCGCCGGATGAGGGGTTGTCTCCACAAAATCGGTCTGTGTTTGCGGAGAGAACCCCTCACCCGTCTCGAATGAGCTTCGCTCATTCGATCCACCCTCTCCCACAGCAAGGGGAGAGGGGAAGACCTACGTCTTCAACCTCGCCATCGCCACGCCTTCGCGCGCCAGTTGATCGGCGCGCTCGTTTTCGGCGTGGCCGGCGTGGCCCTTGATCCAGTGCCAGCGCACCTGATGCGGCTTCAGCGCGGCATCGAGTCGCTGCCATAGTTCGACGTTCTTGACCGGCTTCTTGTCCGACGTCCGCCAGCCGTTCTTCTTCCAGCCGTGAATCCAGGCGGTAATGCCCTGGCGGACGTACTGGCTGTCGGTGGTGAGGTCGACCACGCAGGGCTTTTTCAGCGCTTCGAGCGCCGGGATCGCGGCCATCAATTCCATGCGGTTGTTGGTGATATGCGCCTCGCCGCCCTTCAGCTCCTTCTCCTTGTCGCCAAACCGCAGGATCGCGCCCCAGCCGCCGGGGCCCGGATTGCCGCTGCAGGCGCCGTCGGTGAAGACCGTCACGTGAGGGGGTTCGCTCAAGCCACGCATCCCGGCTGGATCAGGCCGTAATCGCGCACGCTGGCGACGCTCTGATGGAAGCGCAGCTTGCGTACATATTCGAGCGGGTCCTTCGGCTTCACCAGCGCGCCCGGCGGCACGTTGAGGAAATCGACCAGCCGAGTCAGCAGGAAGCGCAGCGCCGAGCCGCGCGCCAGCAGCGGCAGTGCCTCTTGCTCGGCTTCCGACAGCGGCCGCGCCCGGCCATAGGCATTGAGCAGCGCGCGCGCCTTGGTGACGTTGAAGGAATGATCGGGCTCAAAACACCAGGCGTTCAGGCAGATCGCGACGTCGTAGGCCAGCATGTCGTTGCAGGAAAACGGGAAGTCGATCAGCCCTGATAATTTGTCGCCAAGGAAGAACACGTTGTCGGGAAACAGGTCGGCATGGATGACGCCGGGCGGCAGATCCTTCGGCCAACGCGCCTCGAGATGATCGAGCTCATGCGCGATGAAGTCGTGCAGGCCGGGCGCGACGCCGTCGGCCCGTGGCGCGGCGAGATCGAACAACGGCCGCCACCCCCCGACCGACAGCGGGTTCTTGCGAAACATCGGAAAGTCGCGCCCCGCCAGATGCATTTTTGCGAGCGCCTCGCCGACGCCGGCGCAATGCGTGACGTTCGGCCGCCGCGGCCATACACCTTCGAGGAAGTTGATGATCGCCGCAGGCCGCCCGGCCAGTTCGCTGTAGACCTCGCCCTTGCGATTGCGCGCCGGCTGCGGGCAACGCACGCCGCGCTCCGCCAGATGCGCCATCAGCGACAGGAAATACGGCAGATCGTCCACCGCCACACGCTTTTCATAGAGCGTGAGGATGTAAGAGCCCTTGCGCGTGTGCAGCAGAAAATTTGAGTTCTCGACGCCTTCGGCGATGCCCTTGTAGGAGAGCAACTCGCCGATGTCGTAGCCTTTGAGGAATTCCGCGAGGTCTTCGGCGGCGACGTCGGTGTAAACCGCCATGAAGAACCTCAGGCGGCGTCGGGTCGTAGCGAACGCGGCAGCGGGAAGAACTCGTTCTCCTCGGCGGCCGAAACCGTCTCCACATGCAGCTGATAGCGCTCGGCAAAGGCACCCATGATTTCCTCGACGATGACTTCCGGCGCAGAGGCGCCCGCGGTGATGCCGAGGCTCTTGATGCCCTCGAAGCGCGACCAGTCGAGGTCCGAGGCGCGCTGCGCCAGGATCGCAATCTTGCAGCCCTCCCGCTCTGCGACTTCGCGCAGGCGCTGCGAGTTCGACGAGTTTGGCGCGCCGACCACGATCAGCGCATCGACCACCGGCGCCACCTTCTTGACCGCGAGCTGGCGGTTGGTGGTGGCGTAGCAGATGTCTTCCTTGTGCGGGCCGTTGATGTTCGGGAAACGCGCCTTCAGCAGCGCGACGATCTCGGCGGTGTCGTCGATCGACAGCGTCGTCTGGGTCACGAAGGCAAGGTTGTCCGGATCCTTCGGCGTGAAGGTCTTGGCGTCATCAGCGGTCTCGATCAGCGTCACCGCGCCCGGCGGCAACTGGCCGAGCGTACCGACCACCTCGGGGTGGTGCGAATGCCCGATCAGCAGGATCTCGCGGCCGCGCTTGAAATGGATCGCCGCCTCGCGGTGCACTTTCGTGACCAGCGGGCAGGTCGCATCCAGCGAGAAGAAATTGCGGGCGCGGGCGTCTGCCGGCACCGATTTGGGAACCCCGTGAGCCGAGAATACCACCGGGGCGTTGGTATTGTCGGGGATCTCGGCTAGCTCCTCGACGAAGATCGCGCCCTTGGTCTTCAGGCTGTCGACCACGTAGCGGTTATGCACGATCTCGTGGCGGACATAGACCGGGGCGCCATAGATGGCGAGCGCCCGTTCGACGGTATCGATGGCCCGTACCACCCCGGCACAGAAGCCCCGGGGAGAACAAAGCACGATTCTGAGGTCTGGTTTGGCTGGCATCAGGGCTGTCTCGGGACCGAATCACCCCTCGCCGGCGGGCAGGGAACGGCCAGTTTCGATAAGGACTTGGGGCTGCTTTTGGGCTCTGTCAAGGCACTTTAGCAGACCATTGCGCCAAAGGGGTGGGAAGGCGTATATAGCGCCCTAATTCCCGTCATCACCGATGACCATAGGCTTCGCCTCCAAAAGAGGTGGGCGAGGCACAAAGGAGATTTGCCATGAGCAATGCACCGCTGATGCCAAAGGCGACGGCCGTGTGGCTGGTTGACAATACCGCGCTGACCTTCGACCAGGTGGCCGATTTCACCAAGATGCACCCCCTTGAAGTCCGCGCCATCGCCGACGGCGACGCTGCCCAGGGCATCAAGGGCATGGACCCGATTTCGACCGGACAATTGAGCCGGGACGAGATCGAAAGGGGTGAGAAGGACCCGAATTACCGCCTCAAGCTCGGCGAGAGCAAGGTCGTGCTGCCGCCGGCCGCCAAGAAGAAGGGCCCGCGCTATACGCCCGTCTCGCGCCGCCATGAGCGGCCGAGCGCGATCCTCTGGCTGGTCCGCAATCACCCGGAATTGAAGGACGCGCAGATCATGCGCCTGGTCGGCACCACCAAGACCACTATCGCGAGCGTCCGCGACCGCACCCACTGGAACGCCTCGACGCTGACCCCGATGGACCCGGTGACGCTCGGCCTGTGCTCGCAGATCGAACTCGATTTCGAGGTCCAGCGCGCGGCCAAGGAAAAGCCGGTTCCCGCGGCCTATGGCGGCGCCACGCTGCTGCCGGCCTCCGAGACCACCAAGAAGGAACCGGAATACGAGACCAGCGAGAAGAGCGAAGACGACCTCAACGTCGACGCCGTCTTCGCCAAGCTGAAGACGATCGGCGGCAAGAAGCAGGACGACGAGGAAGAGTAGGATTTTCGGCTAAGGCTGAGATGGACGCGGCGGGGCAACCTGCCGCGTTTTTGTTTGGGGGCTGCCGCCTCGCCCCGTCACCGTCATGCCCCGCGAAGGCGGAAGGGGCATCCAGTACGCCGCGGCCTATCGATTCAACAACTGATTGCTCTGGAATACTGGATCATCCGCCTTCGCGGATGATGACAGCGGCGCGGGTGGCGACGACCGCGCTCAGCCCAGCTCGATATCGTCCGTAATCTCATGTGAGAGGCTGACGCCGCCGATGGTCAGCACCATCTTGGCCGGCAGCTTCTCGTTGCCCTTCAGCTTGCCGGACGCGACCGCATCGCGCACGGCTTTTTCGATTTCGCGCTGCGAGGTGATGCCGACTTTTTTCAGGAATCCGCGCAGGCTGGTGTTGAAGACGTCTTCGTTCATGAAAGCCTCCTGGTCACGGCCTGACCGGATTGTTCAGCATCTGCTCGGCCATGTTGCGTTGGGCGCGGTCGGCGCGGGCGTTGGAATTGCCGCGCTGCACGTCGCGGTTCTTGCGGCAGTTGACATAGTCGTTCGAGCCCACGGCTACATTGTTGGCGCGGCAGAATGCGTCGTCATCGGCGCTGGTGTCGACCATGGTCGGCTGTCCGCGCTCCAGGCAGCCGGTGAGCAAGGGAGCCGCCAGCAGCAGCGCGATGAAATGCTTTGCGGATCCCAATTTCATAGGGTGCCTTCCGTTTTTCCATCTCGTCATTGCCGGGCGCCTCCCCGACCCGGTCGGGGATGATCCTGCAATCCATCGAAAAGATGGCGGCCTGCTTTGACGCCTTGGAATGCCCGGGTCAAGCCTTCTGCCCCTACGCGGAACCTTCTGCCATCAATCGACGAACGTCACGGTGTCGGCGACGCTGGCCCGCGATGTGCGGTAACTGTTCACCTTGGCTGCGTTATCCGCAAAGCCGAACGAGATGCCGCACACCACCTTGCGGTCGTCGGCCAGCTTGAAGTGCCGCCGGATCAGCCCGGAGTGCCGCGCCAGCGCGGCCTGCGGAATCGTGCCGAGGCCGAGCGCCTGAGCCGCGAGCATGAAATTACCGACATAGGCGCCGCAATCGACCGCGCCATAGATGCCAAGCGGCTCGTCGGTGTGGACGATGGCGACATGCGGCGCGCCGAAGAAATTGTAATTCTCCAACGCTTGCCTGGCATACGCCATCTTGTCGCCGCGCGCGATGCCGAGCGTGTTGTAGAGCTGGAAACCGCTTTCGCGGCGGCGATCCAGATAGACGCCGAGATATTCGCGCGGCGGCGTGAAGTCATGGTCATCCTTGGAGCCGGACGCGGCCTCGGCATAGATCGCCTTGCGAAACGCTTCCTTGGCCGCGCCGCTCGCGATCAGCACCTGCCAGGGCTGGCTGTTGCACCATGACGCCGTTCGCTGCGCGACCTTCAGCAGGTGCTCGATAGTCTCGCGCGGCACCTCCTGCGGCAGGAACGCGCGCACGGAATAGCGCTCGTTCAGGAGTTCTTCGAGCACGCCGATACGGTCTTGTTGGTTTGCATTAACGTCCATGAGCTACCTGCAAGCTGTGTAGGGTGGGTTAGCTGAAGGCGTAACCCACCGCTTCTGTTCGCCTCGGATGGGAGCATGGTGGGTTACGCTACGCTAACCCACCCTACGATCACTGCTCAGCGTCCCTTGGTCGGGATCTTGTTGAACGGCACGTCCTTGTCGACGCGGATATCGCCGGGCAGGCCGAGCACGCGCTCGGCGATGATGTTGCGCAGGATTTCATCGGTACCGCCGGCGATGCGCATCGAGGGCGACGACAGCAACATCTGCTGGAACTGGCCGCGAGCCACTTCCTCGTCAGTGCCGGTAAGCGCACCGGCCGCGCCCTCCAGGTCCATCGCATAAGAGGCGATGTCCTGCAGCATCGAGCCCGAGACCAGCTTGCCGATCGAATTTTCCGGACCCGGCCGCTCGCCCTTCGACAGCGAAGAGATAGCGCGGTAGCTGGTGTATTTCAGGCCGCTTGCCTTCACCGCCCAGCTTGCGAGTTTTGAACGCGTCGCGCGGTCGTCGATTGCCAGCCCATCGTCGGTCATTAGGTTGGAGCAGAACTCGAACATTTCGGGGAAACCGGTCGCAAGCCGCGAACCGATCGACATGCGCTCGTTCATCAGCGTGGTCAGCGAGACGTTCCAGCCGTCACCGACCGCACCGAGGCGTTGATGATCGGGGATCACGACGTCGGTGAAATAGACCTCGTTGAATTCCTGCATGCCGTTGGCCTGCTTGATCGGCCGCACCTCGACGCCCTTGCTCTTCATGTCGAGGAAGAACATCGTCAGGCCCTTGTGCTTGGGCACGTTGGGATCGGTGCGCGTGATGAGAAGGCCGTAGTCGGAATAATGGGCGCCCGAGGTCCAGATCTTCTGGCCGTTGATGATCCAGTTGTCGCCCTTCTTTTCCGCGCGCGTACGAAGTCCCGCAACATCCGAACCGCCGGCCGGCTCGGAGAACAGCTGGCACCAGATGTGTTCGCCGGAGGCCAGCTTCGGCAGATAGTGCCGCTTGTGTTCCTCGCTGCCGAACGCCATCACCGTCGGGCCGCACATGCCCTCGCCGATCTGGAACGGCTGTGTCAGTTTGCCGTAGACGCCCTCTTCCTGCTGCCAGATCACTTTCTCGATCGGCGTGGCGCCGCGGCCGCCATATTCCTTCGGCCAGTGCAGGCAGGCCCAGCCGCCTTCGGCCTTCTTCTTCTGCCAGGCCTTGCCGACATCGACGATCTCTTCCTTCTCCAGCCGGATGCGGCCGAGCGAGGACTTTGACAGCTCCGCCTCATATTGCTTCGGCGCGTTAGCCTCGACCCATTTACGGGCGAGGCTACGGAATTCGGCTTCCTGCGGGGTGTCGTCGAAGTTCATGGCGGACCTCTCATTTTCTAATTCTTGCACCAATCTCAAACCTCATGGTGAGGAGGCGCGTAAGCGCCGTCTCGAACCATGTAGCCCATGGCCATCCTTCGAGACGCCGCGCTTCGCGCGGCTCCTCAGGATAAGGTCGGAGTTTCTCATGCCCGACCCTTGGTCGGGATCTTGTTGAACGGCACGTCCTTGTCGACCCTGATATCGCCGGGCAGACCGAGCACGCGCTCCGCGATGATGTTGCGCATGATCTCGTCGGTGCCGCCTTCGACGCGGGTGCCCGGGGCGCGCAGCAGCATCGCCTGGAATTTGCCGGCAACCTCGGCGTCTTCCGGACCGCTCAGCACGCCGCCGGCGCCTTGCAGGTCGAGCGCGTACATCGCGACTTCCTGCACCATCGATCCCGCCACCAGCTTGCCGATGGAGTTTTCAGGCCCCGGACGCTCGCCTTTCGACAGCGCCGAGATCGCGCGCATGCTGGTGTAACGGAGACCGCTGGCCTTCACCGCATAGTTCGCAAGCCGCGAGCGAACGCTGCGGTCCTCGATCGCGGGACCATCGTCCAGCATCAGGCTGTTGCAGAAGTCGAACAATTCCGGGAAGCCGGTCGACACGCCCGCGCCGATTGACATGCGCTCGTTCATCAGCGTGGTCAGCGACACGTTCCAGCCATCATTGACGGCGCCGAGTCGCTGCGAGTCCGGAATCACGACATCGGTAAAGTACACCTCGTTGAAGTCGGAATGTCCGCTGGCCTGCTTGATCGGCCGCACCTCGACGCCCGGGCTCTTCATGTCCAGGAAGAACATGGTCAGCCCCTTGTGCTTGGCGACGTTGGGGTCGGTGCGCGTCAGCAGGATGCCGTAATCCGAATAGTGCGCGCCCGAGGTCCAGATCTTCTGGCCGTTGATGATCCAGTCGTCGGCCTTCTTCTCGGCGCGGGTGCGCAAACCCGCGACGTCGGAACCGCCGGCGGGCTCGGAGAATAATTGACACCAGACCTTTTCGCCCGACGCCAGCGGCGGAAGGTATTGGCGCTTCTGCTCCTCGCCGGCGAACGCCATCATGGTCGGCCCGCACATGCCGTGACCGATGATGAACATGCCGGATAGCCTGCCGAACGGACCTTCTTCCTGCTGCCAGATCACGCGCTCGATCGGCGACGATCCGCGGCCGCCATATTCCTTCGGCCAGTGCAGACAAGCCCAGCCGGCGTCGGCCTTCTTCTTCTGCCAGGCCTTGGCAACCTCGAGCATGTTGGCGTTCTTCAGCCCGCTGCGGCCGAGCGAGACCTTGCGCAGTTCTTCCTCGTACTGCTTCGGCGCGTTGGCCTGGATCCATGCGCGCGCCTCGGCGCGGGACGCGGCTTCCTCCGGGGTGTCGTCGCAGTTCATGAGCGTGGTCCTTCAAGTTCTACTGTCGTCCCTGCCAACGCAGGGACAACTAACCACCGGTCTACACTATATAACCAGGCCCTCGCCTCGTCATCCAGTCAAACT
>CADEDX010000006.1 GCA_902826195.1 uncultured Bradyrhizobium sp.
CGAACGAAACCGTCAACGCGACCACGCTGGCGAACTGAAGCCCCTCGCCCAGGATCCACAGCACCGTGCCCGACGCCACGACCGGGAAGATACCGGGGAGAATGCAGGAGAACATCACCACGACCGAGCGGAATGCGAGGCCGATGAACACCGCGACCAGCAGAAACTCGATCGTCAGGCCGTGATTGAGTTTCTGGATCATGTTGGCGCTATTGCGCGCGGCGATCGCCGACAGTCCGGTCACCGCGATCTCGAAGCCGGGATGCTCGGCCCTCACCTTGTCGAGCGTCTTGTCGAGCTTGTCGATGACGGGAAGGATCGCGCTCGAATCGAGGTCGGGGACGCGGCCTGAAACCACCACCGCGTCCTGATCGGCAGAGATGAACCGGCGGACAAGATGCTCGGGGATGACGCTGACATACTCCTTCAGGGTCGCGACGTCATTGCTGCCGGCTTTCTCGGCGAGCCAGCGGCGCAGGGTTTCGAGCGACCAGACGTTGCCGACGCCGGCCGATTTCTCGACCAACGCGTGAACCTCGGCGATCGTCTTCAGCGTATCCGGCGCGTAGAGCGAGGCGCCCTTGGGGAATTCGATCAGCACATCAATCGGATTGGCGCCGGTTAGCTTGGCATCGAGGCGGCTTGATGCCGCCACTGCCTGACGCTTGTCCGGCACCTGATCGGCCAGCCGATAGCGCGGCTCCAGCGTGGCGTAGATGATGCCGAGGCCGATGACGAGCAGCAGTGAAAGCAGGCTAAACAGCCCGGGCCGTCCGACCATGCGCACCGCGATCCAGTAGCAGAAATTGCGCAGCGCCTGCACGCCGGCATCCGCGCTCTGGAATTTCACCGCAAAGACCTTCTCGTTGCGGACGAACAGCACGCCGAACACCGGCACCAGCGACAGCACCGCGATCAGCGCGATGATGGTGGCGGCAAGGCCCGCCTCGCCGAACTTTCGGATCAGCTCGGAATCGGAGAACTGCAGGGCGATGAACGAGATGCCGGCGGTGCCGTGGGTCAGCACACAGGCCGGTCCCACCACCAGAACCGCGTTAGTGAACGCAGTGAACTTGTCCTGGCCTGCGATCAGGCGGTCGCGCGCGGCGAACGTCAGCTGCATCGAGTCCGAGAAGCTGATCACCATGATCAGCGGCGTCATCACGTTCAGGAACATGTTGAGATTGAAACCGGCCCAGCCGAGACCGCCAAGGGCGAGCAGGATGGCGATGATCGGCGGAAAGGCCGCAACCACCATGAACGATATCTTGCGGAAGAAGATGATCGCGATGATGCAGCCGGCCAGAATGCCGAGGATGTTGTAGGTCAGCCCGTCGCGCTTGACCGCGTTGCGGATCTCAAGCTGCATCACGGGAACGCCGGAGAGCTGGGCGTTGAGACCGCCGCCCGACAAATCGTCGGCCATGATCTTGCGCATCTCGCCGACGACCTTGCCGAGATCGTTCGAGGAAACGACCTTCGGCTCCAGCGACAGCACGATCAGGGCCAGCGTCCCGTCCTCGGACAACAGCTTGCCGCGAATGATCTCGTTGGCTTTGACGGTCTCGACGAACTTGTCATAGGCTTCGCCTTGCGGCAGTTCAGGCGGGAACAGCGCCGCCGGCAGCTTGCCGGGCTCCGGCGCCTGGCGCGCCGAAAACAGCGACACCAGGCCGCGCACGCCCTCGACCAGTTGAAGGTCGGTGACCATGTCGCGGATCTTTTCGAGGTTCTCGCGGGCCATCAGCGTCTTGCCCTCGACCACGACCAGCACGTCGAATTCGGTCGCCGGGAAGCGTTTTGTAACGGCCTCGTACTGCTTGTAGTCCTTGGAATCGGAGCGGAACAGCTGGCTCAGCGAGTCGTCGATCTTGATCCGGTAGATCCCGAAGATCGCAGCCACGATCAGCACGGCCAGAACGAGCATCGACAGGATCGGCGCCTTGACCGCGATCAAGCCCATACGCTCGATCCCGAAGGCGATGCTCTTGCCCGGCGGCGGCGGCTCCTCGATGGCTTCGACGTGGACGCGGCTTTCGGAATTCTTGTCGAGCATACCCTGTCCAGTTCTCACGTCGGCCTGTTAGTGCAGCTTGGTTTTATGCTGTTCGGTGGCGCGAATGCGGCATTGCCAGCCCTGTCCGATCGGCGCTAGCCATTGAAATCACGCGGTAAATTAATCGGCGCCGTTTTACAGGGCTGAGCCTCATCCGGCAAGCGCGGCCGGCAGGGCAAATCGCCCCGAAGGCTACGAAAATGCCCGGCAAGTCTCTGATTTGCCACACCCGCCGATACCGTTTCGGGGCATTCTTGCGGGGCGGCGCAACGGCCTGTCGCAACCGCGCAGTAGCGTCAATTTCAGTCAACTTTTCGGGAAAACACTGCCCTCGGAGACAGCCTCCCGATCGATCGGCCTGGTGGCATCGATGCAATTCCGCTTTCATCCTTCAGCGCCACGCCGGTGACCTGCCGGGCGATGCCTTCACGCACCAGCCAGGCGATCTTGAAGGCGGCCTGCTCATAGCTCAGGCCCGCGCCGTGGATATTCGATACGCAGTTGCGCCGCTCGTCGGTAAGACCGATGCGCGGCGCAAACGTCAGATATACGCCGAGGCTGTCAGGCGCCGACAAGCCGGGCCGCTCGCCGATCAGCATCGCCACCATCCGCGCGCCGAGCACGGCGCCGATCTCGTCGCCCAGCGCCACCCGCGCGCCCGCCGCCACCACGGCCCGACCGAACGGAATCTTCGCCTCCGTCAGGCGCAGCGCAAGATGGCGAACCAGTTCAACAGCGTGAACGTTGACGGCCGCCGGCGACAGGCCGTCGCCGACGACTATCACCAGCTCGCTCGCGCCGCCGCCTTGCTGCTCCAGCGCGCGCCGTGAATCCACATCGAGCATGCGTCCGAGATCGGGACGGCGCAGATAGTCGCGCCGGTTGCGCGCCTGGCTGGAAACCTCGATGACCTGCAGGCCGAGCCCGGCCAACCCGGCAACCAGATGCGGCGCGTCAAACGCGGTGTGAACCGCATCGCGCGCGCGGGCATGGTCAAGCGTGAAGGCCAGCAGCGCATCGGTCGGCATGCTCGCGCCGGACCGGCCGAGCCCGACGCGCGCCTGCGTCAATTCCCTCAAGGCTTCGAGCGGGCGGGACGGCAGTACTACCGGCGCTTTCATGGGCCTACTCGGCCGGGACCGAGGCTTCGCGCAGCCTTATCGAATAGTTCGACGCGTTCTGCTGACCGACCGATGCAGCGCGGGCGAACATGATCAGATGATGAGCGATCAGCGAAGACCCAATCAATCCCTCGATGTCGCCATGCCGCAGCCGACCCAACGCGAACTTCCAAAACGCCATCTTGTAGTCGCCGAGCACGCCGACTTTCCAGAAAATTTTCCGGAGCATAATCAAGGCGCGCTTGATATTAGCCAAGCTCTTTTGCTCGGGCGATATCGGAACTTTGATCCGCCGCGAGTAGGTGTAGTCGCACTGATACTGGTATCGCGCGAACAGCTTCTCCGGCTCGTAGGCGACTTCCATGCATTTGCGCCAGGAATCGATCACCTGATCGTAGGGCAGCAGAAACTTGACATTGGAGTCACGGCCGTCATCGTCATTGACCAACCTTCCCTCGCGCTCCAGCCGGTCCCATAGCGGTGTCTGCGGCAGCGCCTGCAACAGGTTGATCGTGAGCAGCGGTATCTGCGATTCCTCGACAAATTGCAGCAGCGCGTTGGCGGTCTCAGGCTTGTCAGTGTCGAGCCCCATGATGATGCCGGAGACGACTTCCATGCCGTAGGAGTTGATGGTGTTGATGCCTTCCAGGATCGGGACCATCATGTTGTGATCCTTGTGCATCGCCTTCAGCGCATCGGGATCGGGCGTCTCGATACCGCAGAAAACGGTCACAAAGTACGCCTCGCGCATCCTCTCCAGAATCTCAGGCCGCTTGGCGATGTTGAGCGTCGCTTCGCAGGCCAGCCTCATGACGTAGCCGGTTTTCTTTTGCCATTCGACCAGATGCGGCAGCAGATCCAGCGCAGCTTTCCGGTTGCCGATGAAATTGTCGTCAACGAAATAAACCGAGCCGGTGACGCCGCATTCTCGCAATTTGTCGAGCTCGGCGATGATCTGCTCCGGCGATTTCAGGCGCGGGTTGCGGCCATAAAGGCCGGGAATGTCGCAGAACTCACACTGATAGGGGCAGCCGCTCGAATACTGGATGCTGCCGAGGAAGTATTTCGTCATCTCGGCCATCTCGTAAGCCGGGATCGGAAACTCGGTCATCGGCAAGCGATCGCTGGTCTTCAGCACCACCTGCCGCTCGGGCCGCGATGGGTCGCGCGCCAGCCGCGCGATCAATTCATTGGTGGCGTCGCCGAGTTCGCCGACATGCAGATAGTCGAAGGAGGGATAGTAATCCGGGCATGCGCTAACCGACGGTCCGCCGATCGCCACCGCGAGGTCGAACGCATGGGCGCGGCGGCAGATATCGTTCATCTGATGGCGCTGGATGTGCATGCCGCTGACAAACACCGCTTCCGCCCATTCGAAATCCTCTTTCGTGGTGGGGCGGATGTTCTCGTCGATGAAGCGGACTTGCCAATGCTCCGGGAGATAGGCCGCGATCAGCAACAAGCCCTGGGGGGGCATGAAGGCCTGCACGCCGTCGGTCAGGGGGTAAGCGTGCTCGAATGTACCGAAAGAAGACGTATAGCGCGGGAACACGCACAGGATACGCCGCACCGTTTCGATGCCTTCAGCTCTCATCAAATTTCCTCAACGTTGGCAGTGATTTAGCATGGCATTGCAGGCTGGGCCAGAAGTTCTTCAACATTGTGGCAGTCAGCTTCAACTCGCCGTGGGTTCAATTGGTTGCAGGAAAAAACCGTCCCTTGGCGGGGATGCCTTCAGGCGCGTTTCAAGCGATCAGCCGCGCGGCAAAATCGGGCAGCTGACCCGCATGACCTTCAAGTCGGAAGTCGCCATCGGCGAGGCCCGACCGGACCAGCCAGTCGTCGAATTCCGGCGCGCGTTTCAGGCCGAAAAGATCGCGGATATACAACGCATCGTGAAACGAGGTCGACTGGTAGTTCAACATCACGTCATCGGCGCCCGGCACGCCCATGATGAAGGTGACGCCGGCGGCGGCCAGCAGCGTCAGCAAATTGTCCATATCGTCCTGATCGGCCTCGGCATGGTTCGTATAGCAGACGTCGACACCGAGCGGCAGGCCGAGCAACTTCCCGCAAAAGTGATCTTCGAGACCGGCACGGATGATCTCCTTGCCGTCGTAGAGATATTCCGGACCGATGAATCCGACCACGCTATTGACCAGCAGCGGGTCGAACGCGCGCGCCACCGCATAGGCCCGCGCCTCGCAGGTCTGCTGATCGACCTTGTGATGGGCATTGGCGGACAGCGCCGAACCCTGCCCGGTCTCGAAATACATCACGTTATTGCCGACCGTGCCGCGGCGAAGCGACAGCCCGGCCTCGCGCGCCTCGCGCAACAGCGCAAGATCGATGCCGAAACTTCGGTTGGCAGCCTCGGTTCCTGCTATCGACTGGAACACCAGATCCACCGGGGCACCCCGGCCGATCAGTCCGAGCGTCGTGGTAACATGGGTGAGCACGCAGCCCTGCGTTGGAATCTGCATCCGCACGATGACGTCATCGAGCAGCCGCAGCAGCTCTCCGATCACAGCGGGATCGTCGCTGGCCGGATTGATGCCGATGCAGGCATCGCCTGATCCAAGCAGGATGCCATCGAGAATCGAGGCGGTAATGCCCTTGGCATCGTCGAAAGGATGGTTCGGCTGCAGCCGGACGCTCATCCGCCCCTTCAGGCCGATGGTGTTGCGGAACGCCGAGGTCACCGCGCACTTTTTCGCAACCAGAATCAGATCCTGGTTGCGCATCAGTTTTGAGACGCCGGCCGCCATTTCCGGCGTGATCCCACGCGAGACTTGCGCCAGCGTTTCGCCGGTCGCGGCATCGGACAAAAGCCAATCTCGGAAGCCGCCGACGGTCAGCGCGGAAATCGGCGCGAAGGCCTGCGCTGCGTGGGTATCGAGGATCAGCTGGGTGACCTCGTCATCCTCATAGGGGATCACCGCCTCGTTGAGAAACCGCTTGAGCGGCACATCGGCAAGCGCCATCCGCGCCGCGATCATCTGTTCGGCGCTTTCGGCCGCGATGCCGGCAAGACGATCGCCGGAACGGGGCGGCGTCGCCTTGGCCAGCAGATCGCGCAAATTGTCGAACAGATAGGATGTGGCGCCGATGACCTGGCGATGGACCATGCTGACTTTCCCGCGCGCTTTCGTGCCACCCTATCATCACGCGCATGCGCGTGCCGAAGGTGATTTTCGAAGACCCGCGTCGTCGCTCCGGCCCGGTTCAGCGTCGCGCATAGCTGCGTCTGGCAATAGCTGCCGGGGATCAAAGCAAAGGCCCGCGCATCCCGACGGTCGGCCGCCCCATTCCAACGCCAGAGCCACGCAAAAGCGCAAAGTCGAAATTGTGCCGAATTTTCCCGACGAGGCAACTTGCCAGACCATTCTAACTTTATGAAATAATTTGATAATTTCTATTAGTTGCAGTTCAGCAAACTTCGCCCGTTAAGACAATTTCCGCGGGCCTCAGCATACTTTGCCCATGCTGAAGGCAACCGCCAGGAACCGCTCCGGCGCGCCACGACGGCCGATTTTGTGAAATCCGTACTCGTTCTGGTGGCACCATGGCATCCCGTCTTTCGCTTGCGGCCAAATTGTACTCGATCTTCGCGCTGTTCGCGGTGCTGGTGGCCGCCATCACCGCCCTGTCCGACTACAATACCCGCCAGAATGCCGATCTCACCGAAACGGTCTCGACCGCCAGCCGCGCCGCGCTCAACGTCGAACGTATCAATTCGCTGGTCTATGCCGTCGTGATGGAGTCGCGCGGCGTCTACATGTCGACCGATCCGGCGGTGGTGAAGAAATACGGCGATGGCCTCCTCAAGTTCAACGAACGCATTCTCGAGGTCGTCAAGAACTGGGAGACGCTGGTTCAGGCTGACGACGCCCTTGCCACCTTCAAGAAGCGCATTTAGCAATTCGTCGACTTCCGAAAAGAACTGGTCCGCCGCGGCGTCGAGATCAATGCAGCCGCAGGCCGCGAGTGGGGCGACAATGACGCCAATCGCGAAGTGCGCACGGCGCTGAACAAGGATCTGGAAGCGCTGTCCAAGGTCTATGCCGAGCGCAGCAAGAAACTGGCGCAGCAGACCGACACCGACCATACGATGGCGTTCGTGCTCACTTGCCCCGGCGTGACTGCGTTGGCGGTGGTTGTCATCGGCATTCTGATCATCGCCCGTTCGATCGCCCGCCCGCTTTCCGTGATCACCGCGACCATCAAGCAGGTCGCGGACGGCGCCGAGGGCATCGAGGTTCCGCACACCGGCCGCGGCGACGAGATCGGCGCGCTCGCCCGCGCCATCAAGATCTTCCAGGAGGCTATGGATCGCAACCGCAACCTCAATTCGCGCGTGGTTGAAGATTCGAAGGCGCGCGACGAACGCTCCCGCCATATCGAATCTTCCATCGACGCCTTCCAAGAAGCGATCGGCGGTGTGCTGCGCGCGGTCACTGACAATGCGACCTCGATGCGTGGCACTGCTCAGACCATCGCCAGCGTCTCGTCGGATGCCACCGGGCGCGCGGTGGCCGCTTCCGGCGCCACCGAGCAGGCATCGAGCAACGTTTCCGCCGTCGCCAGCGCCGCCGAAGAGCTTTCCGCCTCGGTCGAAGAAATCGGCCGCTAGGTGCGTCAGTCGGCCAACGCCGTCGAACAGGCCGGCCTTCGCACTGAAAAGTCGATTGCCGAAATCGAAGGGCTTGCGGCCGCGACCCAGCGCATCGACGGCGTCCTCACGCTGATCCAGACGATCGCCGAACAAACCAATTTGCTTGCGCTCAATGCGACCATCGAGGCCGCGCGCGCCGGCGACGCCGGCCGCGGCTTTGCGGTCGTGGCGCACGAGGTCAAGGCGCTCGCCGAGCAGACCGCGAAAGCGACCGCCGAGATCGGCCAGAACGTCGGCCTGATCCAGACCTCGACCAGAAACTCGGTCGAAGCGGTTCGCGAGATCGGCAACGCCGTGCACGACATCAACGAGGTGACGTCTATCATCTCCAACGCGATCGAGCAGCAGGACGTGGCAACCCGCGAGATTTCGTCGAATGCGCAACTGGCGACACAGGGCAACGGAACACTGGTGGTCAATATCAACTCGCTCAGCGACTCGATCGGCACGACCAACACAGCCGCGGCGTCCGTTCTCACCGCCTCCAGCGAACTGACGGCCACCGCCGAAACGCTTTCTCGCGAAGTCGAGCAGTTCTTCCGCAAACTGCGCGCCGACTCGGCCGAGCAGCCACGACGGACCGGAACGTAAGCGGACAGCATCTCCGGTTCGCGCCAGATCGACCCGGAGAATTCATAAAACCGGCTCCGGAACGTCGACAAGACTTTCGGATACTGATCCGCCGACACGGCCGATCATGAATGTTAGGCATGCCGCGAGGCTCATTCCGAGCAACGGTCTCATGACGATTCATCCGAACTCCGTTTGCCCGCGCTCGTCACCTTAGTGAGCTCAGGCGATCCGGCGGCTTAGAGCCTCTTCGACCCGATCAGTTTGAGCACATCCTCGCTTCGGACGCTTGCTTTCGCAGCGCCGTTCCTGAGATGACGACCAATGTGGTGAAGCAGAGCATTGGATTGCGGCGGAGTCGCGCGGGCGCCCACCAGTCTTCACTCCCAAAGGCCGCTGTTGAAGCATCAACATGGCGGCTCAAGGAGCACGGTGCCCGTGACAGCACGTTGGCTTGGCTATCAATGACTTTGGCGGCAGTTTCGAACTTGCAAAACGCTGCAATGCGGACGTGGATCAAGCCAAGTTTCACCAATCTCGATTTTTAGGCTTACGGCCTATGCACAACGGACTGTGGTGAGGAACTTGTCGACCTCGGCCTTGAGGCGCTTGTTTTCGCCGGAAAGCAGCTGCGCATTGGTGAGGACCTGCGACGATGCCGAGCCGATTTCATTGGCACCGCGATTGACATCGGCGATTCTGTTCGCAACCTGGGTGGAGCCCTGCGCCGCCTGCTGCACGTTGCGGGCAATTTCCTGGGTTGCCGCACCCTGCTCTTCGACGGCGGCCGCGATCGCGGCTGCAATCTCCGAAACCTTGCCGATGGTGCCGCTGATCTCCTTGATGGCAAGCACCGAATCCTGCGTCGCCGCCTGCATGCCGGCGATCTGGGTGGAAATCTCGCTGGTCGCCTTGGCGGTTTGCGTCGCGAGCGCCTTGACCTCCTGGGCCACCACGGCAAAGCCGCGCCCGGCGTCGCCGGCGCGGGCGGCTTCGATGGTTGCGTTGAGCGCCAGCAAGTTGGTCTGCTCCGCGATCGTCGCAATCAATTTGGTTACGTCTCCGATACGGTTCGCCGCATCCGACAACTCCGCAATCCTGGCGTCGGTCTTTTGCGCCTGAACGACCGCTTCGTTGGCGATCCTGTTGGAGTTTGCGACCTGTCGGCCGATTTCATTGACGGAACTGGCCATTTCCTCCGCGGCAGATGCAACCGTTTGCACGTTGGTGGAGGTCTCCTCTGAAGCCGCAGCGACGACCGTGGAAAGTTCCTGGGTTGCCGAACTACTGTTGGTCAGGACAGCAGCGGAGCTTTCCAGTTCTGCCGAGGCGGACCCTACGTTTTCAACGATATTGCCGACGGCCGTCTCGAAGCTTTCGGCCAGATTATGTAATTCGGTGCGGCGGGCGGCCGCCAGTTCGCGGGTCTTTTCCTCGCGCTCCGCAGTCTCCCGCTCGGCCTTGGCGATGGCCTGAACCTTGAATTCCTGGATCGCATGGGCCATCTGGCCGACTTCATCGCGGCGCCCGAGGCCGGGAAGCTGAACCTCGAAACTCCCGGCGGCAAGCTCACGCAGCGCCCTCGACATCGCCACGACGGGGCGGGAAATACTGCGGCCGATCAGAAACGAAACGGCGATTCCCGCGAGCGCAACGGCCAGAAGCACGATCATCAGCGTCATTTGCTGTTGCTCGAGCTTGATCCCGGCGCGCGCAATCTCCTGGCCCTTGCTCTCGCTGCTATGCGTGATCAGGTCGTCCGCCAGCTTTTCGATGACGGCAAAGCTTCGTTCCGCTCCCTTGATGAACATCAGCGCGGATCCCGCGTCGCCGTCGGCCATCTCGATCGCGTTTTTTGACTGCTTGAGATAGCCGGCAACCGCGGCTTTCAGCTTCTCGAACGTCTCCGGGCTAAACCCGCCCTTCAAACCTTCAACGGCCTTCAGCGCCTCGGAAATCTTGCCGGCCGCCGCGGCAGCTTCCTTGGCCATCGCGGCTACTTTCTTCTCATCCTTTTCGTTGGCCGCGGTGGCCGCGAGGCGATACAGCCTGGCATGCGCCGTCCACACCGTCGTGGTGAGTTCATTGGCCAGTTCCGATTGCCGCACCGGACCGGACACCAGTGCGTCAACGGCAGCCTGATTCGACCGCAACGTTTGCAACGCGTAGGCGCCTAGTCCGATCAGCACGACGACCAGAAAAGCCGGGGCGAGCTGGACTTTCCACGAAAGGCCAATGTTCTTGATCCAGCCGAGCATATCACCCCTTCAAGGCGGCGATAGCCGCACGATAATGCAACGCTTATTCGGGGTCAGAGCTTGTAGACGCCCGCGCAGACAGCGGTATTGTCCACTTTCTCGCAGTACATCTCTTTCGGCTCGACTTTCTTGCTCACCGGATTGACGAACTTATAGTCCTGCCAGAACGAAGCCTGCTTGGCCGCCATTTCAACGCGTTCCTTGACGTAAAGCTTGCCGTCGACATCCTGCGCGTCGATCAGGTCCTTACCGACGAACTTTTCGTTCGAACCGTGCGCCAGCACCTTGCCGTCAAGCTGGTAGACGACGACGTAGAGATCGCGATCGCGGAACTTGCCCGACTTGTTGGTAAGCTCGGGATACGCTTTTTCAGCTCACTGCTCCTTGATGAAGGCAACGGCCTGCTTGACCATTGCGACGGCTTCGTCCTTGGTTGCTCCACCGTTGGCGTTGGCGGCGCCGCCCAAGACGAGCATGGCTGCCACGGCAGAAATGAACGGCTTTGTTGACCAATTGTTCACGATTGTCTCCCGACTGGCTGGATTGAACTTGCAGACGCGGGTCCGCGCACGTCAGGATGGCAATAAAAGAACAAACCTTCCGTTAAAGTGCCGATCCGTAGTGCAACTGAGAACGGAGCGACCTGACGCCTCCCGCCGGGCGACCAATACTCGGGAAATCCCGGGGCAACGCTTTACTCCACCGGCACAACGTCCACGGCCACGCCGAGTTTCTGCTTGCGCGAGCCGACGATGATGCCGTCAACCGGCGAAACGTCGGAGAAGTCGCGCCCGGTCGCCAGCATGATGTGATCGTTCTCGACCATGATGTCGTTGGTCGGGTCGAATCCGACCCAACGAAGCTCAGCGCCGCACCACACCGACACCCAGGCATGGGTGGCGTCAGCGCCCTGCAGGCGCGGCTTTCCCGGCGGCGGAATCGTGCGTAAATAGCCGCTCACATAGGCCGCCGGCAGACCCAGCCCGCGCAGGCCCGCAATCATGATATGGGCAAAATCCTGGCAGACGCCATGGCGCTTCTCGAACACCTCCTCGAGCGGCGTTGAGATCACCGTCGCCTTCGGGTCGTATTTGAAATCGTTGCGGATGCGGCGCATCAGATCGGCGGCGCCTGCGACGATGCCGCCGCCTGGGGGAAAACTCGCCGTCGCATAGGCGGTAACCGGCGCCTGCACCGGCACCAGCGCGCTCGCAAACACGTATCCGACCGGCGAGTCAGGCCCGAGGCTGATGGCCTCGAACGCTACGTCGCGGATATCCTCCCATGCCGGGCCCGGCGCCGCGCGGTCCGGCGCCTTGCGCGATACGGATACGCGAGAGCGCGAATCAATCCGTAGATTGCGGTGCGCGGTTTCGATCACGATGCTCTCGGTCAGGGTGCCGAAAAAATCGCGCCGCACCGTGCGGTCCGACGGCCGCGGCCGGATCTCGACTGCATGGGAAATCAATTGCTGCCCGTCACCCGACTTCGGCTCCAGCCGCAGCGAGCACCGCGCAAAGCTCACCGGACTTTCGTAACTGTAGGTCGTGACGTGACGAATGTCGTAGATCACGCGAGGCCCGTGAGTTTCTCCGGCCGGCTCGCATTGGGCCCGTGCGGGAAATAGTGCTGGCCGATGGCATCGGCGAGGTTGAGTAGATCCTGCTCCAGCGCAAACAGGGTCTTGACATCGAGCGCCGCGGCTTCCGCCGTCGTCAACGTCGCCTTCAGCGCTACTGCCAGCCGCTGCGGCCGCTCAATCAGGCCGTGCTCCTTCAGGGACGGGAGCGCGGAAATGTGGTCGTTCAGCACCGCGGCCTGAAACGCGACCGAGCGCGGATTATAGGGATCGAGCACCGCCAGATCACGCACCGGCGCCAGCGCGGGGCCGACCAGATAGCGCGAACGATAGGTGATTTGGCAATCCACCAGCGTCAGCAGCACGTCGAGGTCTTCTTCGCCGGCTTCGTCATAGGCGAATTGTCGTGCGAACCGCGCGGTGTTGATGGCGCGCTCGGCGCGGCGGCCCATGTCGAGGAAACGCCAGCCGGCAGCGCGGTTCATATTCTCCTGCGCAAGCCCGGCAAGGCTCGCCAGTTCCTGCAGCGTCAGTTCGGCGGCGCTGACGACGCTGTCGTCGTCGTCGACCTGCAAGGCGAGCCGCTCCACCATCTCGGTGATGATCTGCCAGGCGTCGGGCGACAGCCGCTCGCGCAGCGAGCTAGCGGTGCGCTGTGCCGATTTTGCCAATGACAGCGCCGAGCCAAATTTTTCAGGGCTCTGCAGCGCCTCGGCGACGACCTTTGCCGGATTGGTCCGCGTCGCTTGCGAGGCAGCTCCCCAGGTCACGAGCAGCCGTTGGATCCGCTCGACCGATGGCAGCGCAGTCGACGACCCCTTGGCGGGATCGCGCGCGGGCGTGCCGAGCGCGCGGATCAACCGCAGTGTCGCCTCGGCGCGCTCGAGATAGCGGCCGAGCCAGAACAGATTGTCAGCGGCGCGGCTCGGCACCACGCCGGCGATGCGGCGGATGCGCACGGCTTCGACGGCCGGCAGCAAGGTCGACGCCGACACCGCCTTGTCGGAAACGATCCAGACATCCGCCGACCTGGCGCCATCGCCCATTGAGACCGCGCGGGCATCGGGCTGTTCTGCGATCCTGCAGAAGCCGCCGGGCAGCATGGTCCAGCCATTTGGCGTCGCGGCAGCAAATACTCGCAGCACAAACGGGCGCGGCGTGATCCGGCCCTGCTCCCAGACCGGCGTTGTCGACAGCCGCACCAGTTCCTGGCCGACATAGTCGATGCCGCGATCGGCAATCGCCCGCCGCAGCCGGTCGCGCTCGGCAGGCGGCAACTCGCCGGCAAGCACCGGTCCATTGTCGGAGAAGCCCGGCACGGCGCGGCCGTAAGCGCCCTCGATCGCAAAATCCTCCAGCCGCGACAAAACCTCTTCGCGCGCGGCTTTCTGGCCGCACCACCAGGTCGCGATGTGCGGCATGAGCAAATCTTCGCTGAGCAGCCGCCGGCACAGGTTCGGCAGGAAACCGAGCAGCGCCCTCGCCTCCAATACGCCGGACCCCGGCATGTTGGCGACGACGACTCCGTTCTTGCGCAGCACGTCGATCAGACCTGGCACGCCGAGATGCGACGAAGCATTGAGTTCCAGCGGATCAAGGAAATTGGAATCGACGCGGCGCAGCAGCACGTCGAGCCGCTTCAACCCCGCGACGGTGCGGATATGGATACGGTCGCCGCTCACGGCGAGGTCGTCGCCCTCTACCAAGAGGAAGCCCAGATAGCGCGCCAGCGTGGCGTGTTCAAAGTAGGTCTCGCTGAAGGCGCCCGGTGTCAGCAATCCGATCCGCGGCTCGTCGCGATCGGCGCTGGCGCGCAAGCTCTCGCGAAAGGCCTCGAAGAACGGCGCGACGCGCGCGACATTCATCGACTTGTACAAGTTGGAAAAAGCGCGCGACAGCACAAGGCGGTTTTCCAGCGCATAACCTGCGCCAGACGGCGCCTGCGTGCGGTCGTTCAGCACCCACCAGCGCCCATCCGGGCCGCGACCGACATCCGCCGCATAGAGATGAAGATGCCGGCCGCCGGGCGGTTTGACGCCGCAAACCGCGCGCAGATACTCGTTGCTGCCGGCAATCGCGGCCGCCGGCACCGCGCCGTCGGTCACCAGCCGCCCCTCACCGTAGAGGTCGCGCAGCACCATTTCGAGCAGTTGAGCCCGCTGGGCGATGCCCGCGGTCAGTTGCTGCCAGTCGGCCTCGTCGATGATGAGCGGCAGATGGCTCAGCGGCCAGAGCCGTTCGGCGGTTTCGCCAGGCGCGCGATACGTGACGCCGGCCTCGCGCAGATGCCGGTCGGCGGACGCAAAGCGGCGCTCGATATCGGCCGGCGACAGCGTGGCAAAGGCCTCGAAGAAGCGGCTCCACGCCGCACGGGGTGCGCCGTCATCGCCGATAAATTCATCGGGAATGCCGGGCAGTCGAGCGTAGTCGCGCGTCCATTGCGCGATCCGGCGCTGGCCCGGACGGGCCTTGCTTTCCTGATTGCTGCCCTGGCTGGCCATTCCGATTCCCTAAAGACGGTCGCGCCCCCGATTAGATCAGGAGCGGCGTCCTCAAGTCGAGCGTCAAGGGGAATTCATTTGTGCGTTCTTCGGGCGGCGGGTCGATTTTTCCCGGGGTGTGGCCGTGGTCCTGAAAGCGGGCCAGGCGCCTTGCCTCCGCCTCATAGGAATTGACCGGCTTGGTGTCGTAGCTGCGCCCGCCGGGATGGGCGACGTGGTAGACGCAGCCGCCGAGGGAGCGGCCGTTCCAGGTATCAATTAAATCAAATGTCAGCGGTGCGTGAACCGGAATGGTCGGATGCAGCCCAGAGGCCGGCTGCCAGGCCTTGAAGCGGACGGCGGCCACGGCCTCTGCGGACCGCCCCGTCGGCATCATCGGCATCCGCCTGCCGTTGCAGGTCACGATATGGCGGCCTTCGACAAAACCCTCGGCCTTGACCTGTAGCCGCTCCACCGAACTGTCGACATAGCGCACGGTGCCGCCGGCTGAGCCCTCCTCGCCGAGCACATGCCACGGCTCCAGCGCCTGCCGCAATTCGAGCCCAACGCCGCCATGGTGGACGCGACCGAACACCGGAAAGCGAAACTCGAGCTGGGCTGAATACCATTCCGGCGAAAATTCATAGCCGGATTGCCTGAGCTCACCGAGCACGCCCTGAAAATCCTCCCAGAGAAAATGCGGCAGCATGAAGCGATCGTGCAGCGCGGTGCCCCAGCGCACGAACCTGCCTTGCTGGGGTTCGCGCCACAGCTTTGCGATCAGCGCGCGGATCAGCAATTGCTGCGCCAGCGACATCCTGGGATCGGGCGGCATTTCGAGCGCGCGGAACTCGACCAGCCCGAGCCGGCCGGTCGGCCCATCGGGCGAATAGAGCTTGTCGATGCAGATTTCGGCGCGATGGGTGTTGCCGGTGATATCGACGAGGATGTGCCGGAACAGGCGGTCGACCAGCCACAGCGGCGCCTCAACATTCGGCGGCGGCACGTGCGCCAGCGCGATTTCCAGTTCATAGAGTCCATCATGGCGCGCTTCGTCGATGCGCGGCGCCTGGCTGGTCGGGCCGATGAACATGCCGGAGAACAGATAGGACAGCGACGGATGACGCTGCCAGTACAGCACGAGGCTCTTCAGGAGGTCGGGGCGCCGAAGGAACGGCGAATCCTGCGGCGTCGAGCCGCCGACCACGACATGATTGCCACCGCCGGTACCGGTGTGACGGCCGTCGACCAGAAAGCGGTTGGCGCCGAGCCGGACTTTTGCGGCGTCCTCATACAGGCCGAAGGTGATATCGACGGCGTCGCGCCAGCTCTGCGCCGGCTGCACGTCGATCTCGATGACGCCGGGATCTGGCGTCACCTTGATTACCTCGACGCGCGGATCGTAGGGCGGCCCGTAGCCCTCGATCTGAATCGCGGTCTGCATCTCCTCGGCGACCGCCTCCACCGCCCCGATCAATTCGAGATAGTGCTCGACTTTCTCGACCGGCGGCATGAAGACGCACAGTTTTCCCTCGCGCAATTCGATGGCGATCGCCGTGCGCACCGGCGTCGGCTTCGGCTTTTTGGCCGGCTTCGTGGGCACGGTCCCCTTTCCGTTGTCCGCGAATTCATTTCGCGAATCCATCGGATCATCTTCAACGATGTAGGGATACTCTTCGGGAGGGATGCTCATCAGCGACGACATCGGCAGTCGCAGCCCAAGCGGCGAGTCGCCCGGTATCAGGAAAAGATGGCCGCGCCGCACCCGCCAGTGTTCGCTGATCCAGCCCCGGCCGTCGTCGCCCGCGTTCTGCACCGGCAGCACGAAGCCGCTGATCTGGTTGAGTCCGGTGTTGAAAACCCGCGCCATCCGTGCGCGCTCTTCCGCATCCGCCAGCCTGGAATCTGTCGGATGAACGTTCACCGGCAGAGAATCTTCCTTCTGCAGCCAGTGCACGGGATCTTCATGGGCCGGTAACACATACCCGCCATCGAGGCCGAGCCGCTTTGCGATACCTGCGATCAATCGTCTGCTGTCATCGATCGACGCCTTGCGCGGATCGTCGATAGCGGCGATCAGCCCTGCATTATTCCAGATCGGTACGCCGTCCTTGCGCCAGAACAATCCAAAGGCCCAGCGCGGCAGGCTTTCGCCAGGATACCATTTGCCCTGGCCGTAATGCAGCAGCCCGCCCGGCGCAAAGCGGGCGCGCAGTTTTCGGATCAGTTCATCGGCCAATGCCTGCTTGGTCGGGCCGATCGCAGCGATAT
Source organism: uncultured Bradyrhizobium sp. (assembly GCA_902826195.1). GTDB lineage: Bacteria > Pseudomonadota > Alphaproteobacteria > Rhizobiales > Xanthobacteraceae > Bradyrhizobium. The sequence continues at coordinate 17,011 of CADEDX010000006.1, forward strand.
TCCATTCCGGCGATTCCAGGTCGTCGATGGAGACGAACGTCGGCTCGCCGCCCATCGTCAACCGCACGTCGTCGCTTCTGAGATCGGCATCAACCTGTTCGCCGAGCGCATCGAGACGCGCCCAGGATTCGTCGGAGAACGGCCGCGTGATCCGCGGCGCCTCGCGGATGCGCTTGACGCTCATCTCGAAGCCGAAATCGACATTGGCAAAGCCGGCGCTGCCGGAGATCGGTGCCGCCGAGCGGTAGTGCGGCGTGGCGGCAACCGGAATGTGCCCCTCGCCCGTCAGCATGCCCGAGGTGACGTCGAAGCCGATCCAGCCCGCACCCGGCAGATAGACTTCGGCCCAGGCGTGCAGATCGGTGAAATCGCTTTCGACCTCGCGCGGGCCTTCGACCGGATCGATGTCCGGGCGTAGCTGGATCAGATAGCCGGAGACGAAGCGCGCGGCGAGGCCGAGGTGACGGAAGATATGGATCAACAGCCACGCCGAGTCGCGGCACGATCCGGAGCCGGCAGCCAGCGTCTCCTCCGGTGTCTGGATGCCCGGCTCCATCCGGATGACGTAGCTGATCTTTTTCTGCAGCTGCGCGTTGAGATCGACCAGGAAATTGATGGTGCTGTCGGCCTCGCGCGGAATGTCCTTCAGGTACGCTGTGAACAGGGGCCCCTGCTCCGTGGCGGCGAGATAAGGCGCGAGTTCAGTCTTGAGATCGTCGGTGTACTGGAACGGAAAACTGGTAGCGTAGCCCTCGACGAAGAAGTCGAAGGGATTGACGACCGTCATCTGCGCGGTGAAGTCGACTTCGATCTTCAGTTCGGTCGCCTTCTCAGGAAAGACGAAGCGCGCCAGCCAGTTCCCCTGCGGATCCTGCTGCCAGTTCACGAAATGATTGGCGGGCGTGACCTTGAGCGAATAGCTCAGGATCGGCGTCCGAGTATGCGGCGCCGGCCGCAGGCGCACGGTTTGCGGGCCGAGATCGATCGGTCGGTCGTACTTATAATGCGTAACGTGGTGTAGTGCGACGAAGATCGACACGGACCGGAGACTCCAGCGGCTTTTTTAAGCAGAACACTGTGTCCGGGTGGGATCAAGCATTAACAACGGGCATGGGATGCCCGAAGAAGGCGCACCGCAGCGGCGAACGAACGAGCCCATTCCCCGTCTGGACCATCCTGGTCCGGCCTATCCCGCCGAGGTAAGCCGCTGCAGGAACCCAGAAACTTCGCGCCGGAGCGTCTCGACTTCGCCATGAACGCGCTCGGAGGCGCGGTTCACCCGCGACGCCACGCGGCCGGTATCGGCTGCGGCCTCGCTGATCCCTGAGACGTTGGCCGAGACCTGCGCGGTCCCGGCGGATGCCTGCTGCACATTGTGGGCGATTTCGCGCGTCGCCACCCCCTGCTGATCGATCGCGGACGCAATCGTCGCGGTGATCCTGTCGATCCCGGCGATCGTCTGCGTAATGGCCTCCACGGCGGCCACCGAAGCCGTGGTCGACTGCTGCATCTCTGCGACCTTGGCGCTGATTTCCTCGGTCGCCTTCGCGGTCTGATTGGCGAGGTTCTTGACCTCGGACGCCACCACGGAGAAGCCTCGGCCGGCCTCACCGGCCCGGGCCGACTCGATGGTGGCGTTGAGCGCGAGCAGGTTGGTCTGCGCGGCGATCTCGCTGATCAGCTTGACGACATCGCCGATCCGTTCCGCCGCGTCGGCAAGGCTGCGAATTTCGCTGCCGGCCCGGTTGGCTTCGCTGACCGCGCGGTGGGTGTTTTCCGAAGACGATGCGACCTGGCGGCCGATCTCGGCGATCGAGGAGGCAAGCTGCTCGGCGGCGCCGGCGACCGTCGCGACATTGGTCGAGGCGTTACTCGACGCGGTGATCACGCTCGCAGTCTCGCGGCTGGTCTTTTCCGCGGCCGCCGCCACCTGACCGGCATCGGCCTCGAGATCAGTCGCAGCGGCGCCCAGGCCACCGGCGATCTTGTCCAGATGCGTGCCGAACCGAGTCGAAAGATCGGCAATCTCGACCACGCGCCGGCCCAGGCTGTCGGTGCCCGAATTGATCGTCGCCGCCGAATGGCGGAACGAACCCGGCAATCCCCGCACCAGGATCTTGCGGAAATGCTTGCCCTGGCTGGCGTACTCCATCGATGCCGAGGCCTCGCGGACAAAAGCATCGGTGATGTCGAGCATGTCGTTGACCGACTTCTGCATCGCCCCGAGCCGGCCCGGCTGACGCTCGCCGAGAATACGGGCCTCGAGATCGCCGGCCGCCGCCTTGCGGCAAACCTCAGCGGCCTCGCCAACCAGGGCCAGTCCGCGGCTGAGGCCCTTAATGCTGCAGGCAAGCAGCAGCAGGACAGCACCCAATAGCGCGGCGGGCACCGCCGCGAACCGATCGGTGACCAGCAGCAAAACCAGCGTCGCAATGACGAAGACGCACGCGAGGCCCGCTGCGGCCTGCGCTCTAGAGAGAGAGCACGAATTCATCGTAGGCAACTCCCTTTTGCTTGAGCAGACCGAGCATCATGTCAAAACCGGCGCGCATGCCTTCCTTCGCGTTGGCGTACCGCCCCTCTTCCTCGCTTAGCGCCTTGTAGACCGGCTTGATGCACTCGATCTGCGCACGGTCGGGCTTGCGACGGTTCGAGTGATAGCCGACGATATTGCCCCGGTCATCGAAGGTCGGCGTGACGTGTGCGAACACCCAATAGTGACTGCCGTCCTTTGCCAGGTTGACGACATAGGCGAAGATCTCGCGTTTGGACTGCAGCGTGTCCCATAACAGCTTGAAGACACAGCGCGGCATATCTGGATGCCGGATCAGGCTGTGCGGCGCGCCGATCAGTTCGGTATAGGAATACTTCGCCATGCGAAAGAAGATGTCGTTGGCATAGATGATGCGGCCCTTGAGATCGGTCTTCGACACGATCAACTCCTCGTCGCCGAGGATATTTTCCACGCCGGTGGGCCGTATCATATGCGACATGTCTGGCTCGATCCTCGCGCAAGGACGGCGCCTTGGATGACACGCGCCGCAATCTCTTATTGCTACGGGAACAGTCTTAACCAGCCGTGAGTGCGCGGTACGGCCCGTAGTTGTGCGGGTGGTTGATCCAGGTCAATGCGGCCGCGCACGAATCGATTTGCACGCAACGAAAATGCCGTCGGCTACATCGTCGCGCCCAACACCCAAGGCGCAAACTCCGCGCCGCCAAAGTCAAAATTCTCGCTCTTGGTCGGCTGGCCCGATGCCGTCTTCAGCATCAGTTCGAAGATGCGCTGGCCGCATTGCTGCACGCTCTCCTCGCCGTCGAGGATGGTGCCGCAATTGACGTCCATGTCGTCTTCCATACGCTGGTACATCGGCGTGTTGGTGGCGAGCTTGATGGATGGTGCCGGCTTGCAGCCGAACACGCTGCCACGGCCAGTGGTAAAGCAGACGAGATTGGCACCGCCCGCCACCTGCCCGGTCGCCGCAACCGGGTCGTAGCCGGGCGTGTCCATGAAGACAAAACCCTTCTTGGTGATGGGCTCGGCGTAGTTCAGCACGTCGACCAGATTGGTGCTGCCCGCCTTGGCCATGGCGCCCAGTGATTTCTCGAGGATCGTGGTAAGGCCGCCGGCCTTGTTGCCGGGGCTCGGGTTGGCGTTCATCTCGGCGCCTTCGCGCCTAGTATACTCTTCCCACCAGCGCATCAGGCCGACGAGCTTTTCGCCGACCTCGCGGCTGACTGCGCGCCGGGTCAGCAGATGTTCGGCGCCGTAGGTTTCCGGAGTTTCCGAGAGGATTACGGTGCCGCCATGGGCGACCAGCAGATCGCTCGCTGCACCAAGTGCCGGATTGGCCGATACGCCGGAATAGCCGTCGGAACCGCCGCATTGCAGCGCCACCGTCAATTCGCTGGCCGGCACCGGTTCGCGCCTGACCTTGTTGGCGTCGGTCAATGCCTCCTTCACGAAGGCGATGCCGGCTTCCACCGTCTTGCGGGTGCCGCCAACTTCCTGGATATCCATGGCGCGCAGGCGGCCGGCCAGTTTTTGCTCCTGCATCAGGCCGCCGATCTGGTTGACTTCGCAGCCCAGCCCCAGCACGACCACGGCCGAGAAATTTGCATGCCGCGCGTACCCGCCGAGCGTCCGCCGCAGCAGCGCCAACGGCTCGTCCTGCGTCATGCCGCAGCCGGTCTTATGGGTCAGCGCCACCACACCATCGACATTCGGGAAATCGGCCAGCGGATTATCGCCGGTAAATGGATTCTTCTTGAACATGTCGGCGACGATGCCGGCGACATGGGCGCTGCAATTCACCGAGGTGAGGATGCCGATATAGTTGCGCGTCGCCACCCGGCCGTCGGCGCGGCGGATGCCCTCGAAGGTCGCGGGCAGATCGAAATTCGGCACCGGCTTGACGTCGACGCCAAACGCATAGTCCTTGGCGAAATCGCCCATGCCGCAGTTCTGCGTGTGCACGTGCTGGCCGGGCGCAATCGGTACGGTGGCGAAGCCGATGATCTGGCCGTAACGCCGTACCGGCTCGCCCACGGCGATCGGCTTGATCGCGACCTTGTGCCCCGCTGGAATCCGCTCGACCGTGGTGACCCCATCGGCCACCACCGTGCCGGGCGGCAGGCTCGACCGCGCGATCAGCACCCCGTCGTCGGGATGCAGGCGAATGACGGGGGTGGGAGTCATGGGAAATCTCCTTGAGGGCGAATAGCGAGTGGCGAGCAGCGACTGGTATTGACCCAGCCGCTACTCGCTATTCGTGTACTCAGGCCTTGCCGCCAGCATCCTTGCGGGTCTGGTTCACCTGCATCCTGGCGTAGGCCGACATCAGACCGACTTCGTTCGACAGCGTCACCAGCTTGAAGCCCATGTTGATGGCGCGCGCTGCACCTTCCGCGCCCGAGCAGTGGATGCCCGGATGGAGTTTGCGCTTGCTGCACTCCTTGATGATCTTCTCGTAGATCTTGAGGATTTCCGGCTCATCGCCGTCAAGCTTCGGCGTCAAGCCGTAGGAGAAGCGGAGATCGGAGGGGCCGACATAGACGCCGTCGATGCCTTCGACATCGAGGATCGATTCCATGTTCTCGATCGCCGTCTTGGTTTCCATCATCGGCAGCAGCACGATCTCGTCATTGGCGGTCTGCTGGTAGGAACCGGCCGAGCCATACATGCCGGCGCGGATCGGGCCGTTCGAACGGGTGCCCTTTGGCGGATATTTGGCGAACTGGACGAGGTCCTTGGCTTCCTTCGGGGTGTTGATCATCGGGCAGATCACGCCATAGGCGCCGCCGTCGAGCACCTTGCCGATGATGCCGGGCTCGTTCCAGGGCACGCGGACCATGGGGGTGACCGGGTGGCCGTTCATCGCCTGGAAGCACTGGACCATCGAGAGATAGTCCTGCACGCCGTGCTGCATGTCGACCGTGACGCTGTCAAAACCGCATTGCGCGATCACTTCGGCCGAGAAGCCGGACGGAATCGCGAGCCACGCGTTCACCACGGCCTTGCCCGAGGCCCATACCTTCTTGACGTTGTTGGTTGTCATTGATCGCTTTCCCTTTGTGATCGTTGCAATTGTTGGAGTTCACGAAATTGATTAGCTGGCCGCCCGTTGGATGCTGGCCTCGCTGACGCCGACCTCGCGGGCGGTATTGACGATCGCCGCCCAGGTATCGTCGGGCAGCGGTACGCCATTTTTGGTGCGCTCGGCACGAGTCTTTCGCTCGGGATCGCCGGGGACGAGCACGCAGTCGACGCCGGCAATCGGCTTGGTCTGGCGAATGAAATCCGTATAGCGCGTGATTTCGCCGTCGAAATAGCCGGTCGTGTCGATCACCTTGGGATCGACATAGAAGGCGAGCATGCCGTTGGCGAACTGGCGGTCGCCCGACGTCGCGCCGGTGCCGGTCAGCGCGCCGCCGAGCAGCTCGCATATGAAGGCCAGCCCCGAGCCCTTGTGCTCGCCGAAGGCGCGGATCGCGCCTGTTCCCGCGGTGTGATCGCGCGGCCCGTCCTTGGTGTGAGGACCATAGAGGACGGTTGGATCTTCGCTCAGCGTACCATCGGCATCGACCAGCGCGCCCTTGGGCAGCTTTTTGCCGCCGCGGCTCGCCACCAGCACCTTGCCTTCGGCGACGACGGAGGTGGCGAAATCGAGCACGATCGGGTCCTGCCCCTTCCGCGGAATGCCGACGCAATAGGGTGCGGTCGAGAGCCGCTTCTGCACGCCGCCGAACGGCGCCACCAGCAGCGATCCCGCAGCGTTGACGAAATGCACCGACACCAGCCCTTCAGCGGCGGCCATTTCGGCCCAGTCGCCGACGCGGCCGATATGGCCGGCATTGCGCAGCGCGACGGTGGACAGCCCGGTCTTGTTGCACTTCTCGATGCCGGTCCGCACCGCGCACGGCGTTACGGTCTGGCCATAGCCGAACTTGCCGTATACCACGGCCAGGCACGTCGGATCGACGACGACGTCGGGGGGCTGGTTGGGAATGACGTTGCCGGTCTTCTTCCAGCGCACATAGACCGGAACCCGGATCACGCCGTGGCTGTCATGGCCGGTAAGATTGGCCGTCGTGAGATAGGTCGCGATCCGCCTGGCTTCCTCGGGCGAGGATTCCGAATGCGAAAAAACCTCGGCGACGAAATCAATCAGATTGTTGACTTTGATCGTGACCATGTCCGGTTTTCAGCCTGTCCTTGCAACGGGGCAACCGACCGTCAGCGGCCAAGCCCAACACTCCCGCGCCGGTTTTCATGACCGGCTTGATCGGCACTTTGACCGAAATTTTGCGCGCGTGTCCACCATTAGAGCGTTTTCAAGAGAAGTGGGGACCGGTTCGCGTCAAGAAAACGCGTCAAATCAAAAATCCAGAGACCCGTTCCGATGCCGTCGGAACGATAAAGGGCTCTGGACAAATGATTGCAATCATTTGCCCGGCCGTTATGCGCCGGGCCGGTAGCATCATGCAGATTTGTGATTACTCGTCAGGTCCGGCGTCGCCCTCTCCGGCCAATTCCATCGCGGCCAGGCTGTGCTCCAGCTCAGCGAGCATGTCCTGCAGTTCGCCAAGCTTGCGCGCCCCATAGCGATGGGTGATTTCGGCATAGATCGCCTCCGAGTTCGGCGCGACGGCCTCAATCAGTTTCAACCCTTTGGGAGAGATCGAGACCACGCCGCGGCGCAGGTCGGCTTCGGCGGTCCGGCGCTCGATCAATTCTCGCGCTTCGAGATCGCGCAGGATGCGCGACAGGCTCGGGCCCAGCAGAAAGGCGACGCGCGCGAGTTCCGTCACCTCGATGGTGTCGACCGTCGTCAGCGCCCGCAAAATACGCCATTGCTGTTCGGTCAGGCCGTAGCTGCGCAGGGATGGACGGAATTGCCGCATGACCGCTTCGCGGGCGCGCAGCAGCGACATCGGCAGCGAGCGGGAAAACTCGCGCATCGGCGCCCGGCGCAATTCGGGCGCTCCCCCCGGGTCCGAACGCGATCCGTTCGGCGGTTTCTTGTCTGCCATCTTCAATCGTCCGCCATCAGGGAATGAGCTCTTTCGAAAAGACTAAAGTTTTGCGCCGCAACAAGCATCAAATGAGTTTGCGCCATATAACTTAACATGTTAAGCAGATTTGCAACACGATGATTGCTGAAGCAGCTGGACGCCCATGGCCCTTTCCAGAAACGACGTCCAAAGCGCCGCCAAGCGGCTCGATCAGGCAGAAAAGACCCGCCAACAGATCCGGCAGCTTTCGCTCGAACATCCCGCCATCACGATCGAGGACGCTTACGCCATTCAAAAAGCCTGGGTCGAGATGAAGGTCGGCCAGGGACGCGTCGTGAAGGGCCACAAGATCGGCCTGACCTCGAAGGCAATGCAGAGCGCGCTCAACATCGACGAGCCGGATTCGGGCATCCTGCTCGACGACATGTTCTTTTCCGATGGCGGGCTGGTGCCTTCGGACCGCTTCATCGCCACCCGCATCGAGGCCGAACTCGCCTTCGTGATGAAGTCGCGGCTTTCGGGACCAGACTGCACGATGTTCGACGTGCTGAACGCGACCGACTTCGTGGTGCCCGCGCTGGAAATCCTGGACACCAGAGTCGAGCGGGTCGATCCGCAGACCAAGGCGACGCGAAAAATCTTCGACACCATCGCCGACAACGCGGCGAATGCCGGCATCGTGCTGGGTGGCCGTCCGATCCGGCCGATGGACGCCGATCTGCGCTGGATCGGCGCGCTGTGTTTCCGCAACGGCCAACTGGAAGAGACTGGGCTGGCAGCCGGCGTTCTCAACCATCCCGCCACGTCGGTGGCTTGGCTCGCCAACAAGATTGCGCCCAATGGATTGGCGCTGGAAGCCGGACAGGTGGTGCTGGCAGGTTCGTTTATCCGCCCGATCGAGACCCGCAAGGGCGACACGATCCAGGCGGACTATGGCCCCTACGGTTCGGTGAGCTGCTACTTCGCCTGATGCTTGAAGAGACTTGGAGCAAGCCGCACCATGCCGCATTTCACGATTGAATATTCAGCCAATATCGATGCCCTTGTCGACATGGGCGCGATCGTGGAGCTGGTTCGCAAGGCGGCCGTCGAGACCGGCATCTTCCCGCTCGGCGGCATCCGGGTCCGCGCTGTCAGATGCGAGCACTTTGCGATCGCCGACGGCCAGAAGAACTTTTCCTTTCTGGACATGGTGCTGCGGCTCGGCGAAGGCCGCGACCTTGCTACCCGCAAGAAGGCCGGCGAGCATATCTTCAAGGCTCTGTCGGCCCACCTCGATCCCGTGTTTGCCAAGGAAAAGTTCGCACTGTCGTTCGACATGCAGATTAACGACAAGGAAACGAGCTGGAAACGCAACAACATCCACGAAGCTCTGAAAGTGGAGGCTCACCATGGATAAAGTAACGCCCAAGGACCGCTTTCAGACCAACCGCGACCGCGCCGCCCCGCTGCTCGCCAAATTAAAGAGTGAAGGCATCAGCCACCTGATCGGCGGCAAGTCCGTCCCGTCATCCATGGGCCAGACATTCGAGACCGCCTCGCCCGTCGACGGATCGGTGCTGGCGACCGTCGCGCGCGGCAATGCCGAAGACATCGACCGCGCGGCAGCGGCGGCCGCCGCGGCGTTCAAGTCCTGGCGCGACATGCCGGCGGCAGCGCGGAAGAAACTGTTGCATCGCGTCGCTGACGCCATCGAGGACAACGCCGACGACATCGCGGTACTCGAATGCATCGACACCGGCCAGGCGCACCGCTTCATGGCCAAGGCCGCGATCCGGGCGGCGGAGAACTTCCGTTTCTTCGCCGACAAATGCGCTGAGGCGAGAGACGGGCTCAACACGCCGAGCGAAGAGCATTGGAACATCTCGACCCGGGTGCCGATCGGCCCGGTCGGCGTCATCACGCCGTGGAACACGCCTTTCATGCTGTCGACCTGGAAGATCGCCCCGGCCCTCGCCGCGGGCTGCACGGTCGTGCACAAGCCGGCGGAATGGTCACCGGTGACGGCGGACCTGCTTGCGAGGCTGGCGAAACAGGCCGGCCTGCCCGATGGCGTACTCAACACCGTTCACGGCATGGGCGAGGAAGCCGGCAAGGCGCTGACCGAGCATCCCGCCATCAAGGCGATCGGCTTTGTCGGCGAGAGTGCGACCGGCTCCGCCATCATGGCGCAGGGCGCCCCTACCCTGAAGCGCGTGCATTTCGAACTCGGCGGCAAGAACCCCGTGATCGTGTTCGACGACGCCGACCTCGATCGGGCGCTCGATGCGGTCGTGTTCATGATCTACTCGCTCAATGGTGAGCGCTGCACCTCTTCCAGCCGGCTGCTGGTTCAACAAGGCATTGCCGACAAGTTCATCGAAAGGCTCACGGCGCGGGTGAAGGCGCTGAAGGTCGGTCACCCCCTCGACCCGGCCACCGAAATCGGGCCGCTGATCCATGAGCGGCATCTTGCAAAGGTGTGCAGCTATTTCGACGTCGCCAGGAATGACGGCGCCACCATTGCGGTCGGCGGCAAGCCACATGACGGCCCGGGCGGCGGGCATTACGTGCAGCCGACGCTGGTGACTGGCGCGACGGCCAAGATGCGGGTGGCGCAGGAGGAAGTGTTCGGCCCGTTCCTGACCGTGATCCCGTTCAAGGGCGAAAAGGACGCCATCGAGATCGCCAACGATGTGCAATACGGCCTGACCGGCTATGTCTGGACCGGCGACATGGGCCGCGCGCTGCGCGTCGCCGATGCGCTGGAGGCCGGCATGATCTGGCTCAATTCCGAAAACGTCCGCCATCTGCCGACGCCGTTCGGCGGCATGAAATCTTCAGGCATCGGCCGCGATGGCGGCGACTATTCATTCGAATTCTACATGGAAACCAAGCACGTCTCGCTCGCGCGCGGGACGCACAAGATTCAGAAACTGGGCCTGCCCTCATCCTGACGAGCGGGTGCAAGCCTGCGTCTCGAAGGATGGGCCACGGGCCACATGGTTCGAGACGGCGCTTCGCGCCTCCTGACCATAAGGATCAACAATTGAGGATTGGATAAACCACATGCCCGTTCCGACACACATCTTCGATCCCCCCTTCAACATCATCCGCTGCAGCCATGCCGTGCTCGATGTCGTCGATCTCGGCAAGAGCCGCGCGTTCTACGAAACCACCGTCGGCCTGCATGTCGAAGACGCCGACGACAAGGCCGTGTACCTGCGCGGCAGCGAAGAGCACCAGCATCACTCGCTGGTGCTACGGAAGGCTCCCGCGGCGGCCTGCGGCCGGCTCGGCTTCAAGGTCGGCAATGACGGCGATCTCGACAAGGCGGCGAGCTTCTTTTCCGAGCACGGCATCACCTACGCTTTCACCGATCAGCCGTTCCAGGGCCGCACGCTGCAATTCACAGATCCCGCCGGCTTCCAGCTCGAACTCTATGCGACGATGGAGAAGCGCCCGCATCTATTGCGACGCTACGACCTCTACAAGGGCTGCCATCCGCAACGGCTCGACCACTTTAACGTCTTTTCACCTGAGGTTCAGAACACCATCGACTTCTATGCCCGGCTCGGCTTCCGCCTGACCGAATATGGCGAGGAAGACGGTCCGAACGGGCGGATCGCCGCGGCCTGGATGCACCGCAAGGGCAATGTACACGACTTTGCCATCACCAACGGCCGCGGCCCCCGTTTGCACCATTTTGCCTATTGGGTGCCGACGGCGATGAACGTGCTGCATCTCTGCGACGTCATGGCTTCCAGCGGTTACCTGAAGAACATCGAGCGCGGCCCCGGCCGCCACGGCATCTCGAATGCGTTCTTCCTGTATGTCCGGGATCCCGACGGCCATCGCCTCGAGCTCTATACCAGCGACTATTTTACGGGAGATCACGATCACGAGCCGCTGCGCTGGTCGCTGAAAGATCCTCGCCGGCAAACACTGTGGGGCGCGCCCGCGCCGCGCTCCTGGTTCGAGGAAGGCACGCCCTTTACAGGCCAGGCCGTGCGCGAGCCAGCCTTCGTCGCCGATGTCACGATTGCGGACTGAGGGAACGGAAAATGGCATCTCCCCGTCTCGCCACCTTCACCGTCAACGGCGCGCTGAAATATGGCGCCGTAACCGATGCTGGAATCGTCGATCTCTCCTCGCGCTTCGGCAAGGATTTTTCGACGCTGCGCGAAGCCATCGCCGCCGGAGCATTGATGAAGCTCGCCGAAGAAGGCGCGCGCCATCAGCCCGACCATGCGCTCGATGCGATTGCCTGGCAGCCGCCGATCCCCGCGCCGGAAAAGATCATCTGCATCGGCGTCAACTACCCTGATCGCAATGCCGAATACAAGGACGGCCAGGATGCACCGAAATATCCGAGCATGTTCATGCGGACGCCGCGCTCTTTTGTCGGCCACAACGCGCCGCTGATCCGCCCGCGCGCCTCCGCGCAGCTCGATTACGAGGGCGAGTTGGTCCTGATCATCGGTAAGCCCGGCCGACACATCAAGGAGGCTGACGCGCTGGATCACGTCGCCGCCGTTACCCTCTGCAACGAAGGCACCATCCGCGACTGGGTGCGCCACGCCAAGTTCAACGTCACCCAGGGCAAGAACTTTGACTCCACCGGCAGCCTGGGCCCGTGGCTGGTGCCCTACACCGACGAACGCCAGATCGCCGACATCCGCCTTACCACGCGGGTCAATGGCGAAACGCGGCAGGACGACCGCACCGGCCGGCTGATCTTCGACTTCCGCTACCTCATCAACTATCTCTCGACCTTCACCACGCTGGTGCCCGGTGACGTCATCGTGACGGGAACGCCGACCGGCGCCGGTGCAAGGTTCGATCCGCCGCGCTATCTCAAGCCCGGCGACGTCATCGAGGTTGAAGCCGACGGCGTCGGCGTGCTGAAGAACGGCGTGGCCGACGAGGCCTGAACTGTTAAGCGAGTGGATACGATCATGACTGCAATTTCCGGCGGCGAAGCGATCGTCAATGGCCTGGTCGCGCATGGCGTCGACACCGTGTTCGGCCTGCCCGGCGCGCAAATCTATGGGCTGTTCGATGCCTTCCATCAGGCGCAGCTGAAGGTGATCGGCGCGCGGCATGAGCAGGCCTGCGGCTACATGGCGTTCGGCTATGCACGCTCCTCAGGCAAGCCTGGCGTATTCAGCGTGGTGCCCGGTCCCGGCGTGCTCAACGCCAGTGCGGCGCTGCTGACCGCCTTCGGGTGCAACGAGCCGGTGCTGTGTCTCACCGGCCAGGTGCCGACGAATTTTCTCGGCAAGGGCCGCGGCCATCTGCATGAGATGCCGGACCAGCTCGCCACGCTGCGTACGTTCGTCAAATGGGCCGACCGCATCGAGTATCCCGGCGCGGCGCCATCGCTGGTCTCGCGCGCGTTTCAGGAAATGCTGTCGGGCCGTCGAGGTCCCGCATCGCTGGAAATGCCGTGGGATGTCTTCACGCAGCGCTCGCAGGTCGGCGCGTCCGAGGTGTTCGATCCCCTTCCCGCCCCGCAGCCCGATCCTGACCGGATCAAGGCCACCGCCGCGCTGATCAAGGATGCGAAGCGGCCGATGATCTTTGTCGGCAGCGGCGCACTGCATGCCGGCGAGGAAATCCTCGAACTTGCCGAGATGATCGACGCGCCCGTGGTGGCGTTCCGCAGCGGCCGCGGCATCGTCTCCAATGCGCACGAGCTTGGGCTGACCATGGCGGCAGCCTACAAGCTATGGCCGGCCACCGACCTGATGATCGCGATCGGCACCCGTGCCGAGCTGCCGGCCTCCGGCTTCCGCTGGCCTTATCAACCGAAGGGACTGAATTCCGTTCGCATCGATATCGATCCCGTCGAAATGCGCCGGGTGCCGTCTGATGCCGCGATCGTCGCTGACGCCAAGGCCGGCACGGCTGACCTGGTCACCGCCGTGAAAAAGGTTGGTTACAGCAAGACCAGCGGTCGGCGCGACGAAATCCGCGAGGCTACCGCCGCGGCGCAGCAGGAGATCCAGAAGGTGCAGCCGCAAATGGCGTATCTGAACATCCTGCGCGAGGTGCTGCCGGCCAATGCGATCGTCACCGACGAATTGTCGCAGGTTGGCTTCGCTTCCTGGTACGGCTTTCCGATCTACGAACCGCGCACCTTCATCACGTCCGGCTATCAGGGCACGCTCGGCTCCGGCTTCCCGACCGCGCTTGGCGCCAAGGTCGCCAACCCGGACAAGCCGGTGGTCGCCATCACCGGCGACGGCGGCTTCATGTTCGGCGTGCAGGAACTGTCGACCGCCGTGCAGTTCAAGATCGGCGTGGTGACGCTGGTGTTCAACAACAACGCCTATGGCAACGTGCGCCGCGACCAGCGCGAGCGTTTTGACGGCCGCGTGGTGGCGTCGGATCTCGTCAATCCGGATTTCGTCAAACTCGCGGAATCCTTCGGCGCCGGGGCCGCGCGCGTCACCGCGCCGGACCAGTTCAAGGCCGTACTGGAAAAGGCGCTGACCGACGGCGGACCGTATGTGATTTCCGTGGAAGTGCCGATGGATTCGGAAGTGAGCCCGTGGGCATTCATTCACCCGGCGAGTAATAACTAAACCTGCCTCACCAAACTCCTCTGCACCCGCGAGGCCGCGATCACCAGCAGGCCCGCGCCGGCGACCGACCAGCACGCCGCCGGAGCCCAATGCAGCAGCGGCGCGTATTCCGGCAGTTTCCGTAGGCCGCCGGCAACCGCCGCCATCCGCGCAAAGGTCGCGAGCGCCAGCGCAGAAAACACCAGCCCGACGACCTTGCCTTCGGCGCCGGTCTCCCCGATCGCCAGCGCGGCCGAGACCGCGGCCATCAGCATGCATCCCCACGCCGCGCCGGCCATGAACTGGGCCACAATCAGTATGTTGAGGTTGCCGGCCATTTCCGCGGCCAGCACCGCCAGCGCCCCGAGCAGGCCAGCGGCGCCCATCACGATCAACCCGCCGCGGTGCTTGACCACGACGCTCGCCGGAAACATCGCGATGTTGAAGCCGATCCAGAACACCGGCATCAGCCATTGCAACTGGTCCGGTTTGACGAAACGCAGGAAGAACGGCGTGCTGTTAATCGAAAAATGCAGCTGATAACCGAGCGACAGAATGACCATCGAAGCAATGAAGAACAACGGTACCCGGCCGAGCGATTTGGCTGGCACCGGCTGCTTCGCGACGCGAGGCGCCTGCGCGAGATTGCGCTCGACCTTTGACAAGGCGAGCGTCGTGATCAGAAGCACCACGCCTGAGATCACGAAAGGGAGACGCGGATCGTGATTGCGCAGCACCATGCCGAGATAGGGCGAAACCGCGCCCGCCAGGCCGTAGCCAAGCAACGCCAGCGACGACAGAAACGGTATTGCCGGCCGCGCGGCGTATTTGCCCAGCAATGTCAGGGGCGGCGCCCGTAGGACCGATGACGTCACGACCCATATCAGGATCAGCGCCATGAACCAGACCTGCGCACCCGGCCCCGTCCCGGCCACAAACGGCAGCGCGACAAAGGCCGAGCAGGAGATTGCGGTCAAGACGCCAACCAACACGCCGAGCTTGCCGACGAACGGCGCGATCCTGTCGGCGGCAATGCCCATCGCAGTGTCGGTGATGGTGAAGACCGCCTGATCCAGATCAGGACCAGGATGACCGCGCTCGGTGCAATGCCGATTCAGCGCACAGCTTTGGCAGGTAGATGACGTAGGTGGTCCAGCCCAGCGTGAAGACCAGTTGCAGTACGGCGAGATACACGCCGGTGCTGTTGGCGCTGGAATTGGTCGTTGACTCTGATGTCGTCATGCGGCTCCCCCAGGCTCGGGGAGCATAGACGACTGGAACCGCGGATGGAACGCCCCTGCCTTCGCGCCAGGTGAACGAGGGACAGGAGACTATCGCGCCTTGCGAAAAGTCAGGTTGATGCGCTGACGGCCCATGACGGCATGTTCGCCGTCGGCGAGCGGGGCAACGCCGTGAAAGAACAGGCGCGACGGGCCACCCCACACCACGACGTCACCATGCTCCAGCCGGCGGCGCGCGGTCTTGTCGGCGCGTTTCAATCCGCCGAACAGGAACACCGCAGGCAGCCCCAGCGACACCGACACGATCGGTGCGGCAAAATCCAGCTCGTCCTTGTCCTGATGCAGTGACAGTTTTGCGCCGGGCACATAGCGGTTGATGAGGCAGGCCTCCGGCGCGAATCCGTTGAACCCGGCGGCCGACGCAGCGTCGGCCGCCAGTCTGGACAGCACCGCCGGCATTACCGGCCACTTCTGTCCGGACTCGGGGTCGATGGCGTCATAGCGATAACCGGCATCGTCCGACACCCAGCCGACGCTGCCGCAATTGGTCATCGCAACCGACATGCGGTGGCCGCTCGGCGTAACCAGATGCCGGAACGGCGCTTGTTTGACGATCGTGCGAAGGGCCGCAAGCAGTTCGGCTTCGAACGATCGCGCAAATCCGCGCAACAACACGGCGCCCTCCGCCATCGCTTCGCGGGACGGACGCACATTCGGAACGGCCTCGAACAGATCCGCAGTCAATTCAGCCCGCGCTCATTTGGCATCGTGGAAGATCACGCCGACGGTGTGGCGGCGGCCGGAACGGATCCGGCTGACGCCATGGCGCAGATTAACGCGATAGGGCCCGCGCGTCCCCTGCACCGGCCGGTGATGCACAGCAAACGCCACCGCGTCGCCCTGCCGGAGCGGAACCACCTCGGGCCGCGACTGCATTCGCGGCCGCTGCTCCGTCAGCACGAACTCGCCGCCTTCGAAATCGCGCCCCGGCTGCGACAGCAGGATCGCGACCTGCAGCGGAAACACATGCTCGCCATAGAGGTCTTGATGCAGGCAGTTGTAATCGCCCTCGCCATACTGCAGCAGCAGCGGCGTCGGCCGAACTTGCCCGGCATCATGGCAGCGCTTCAGGAAGGCTTCGTGGCGATCAGGGTAGCGGATGTCGATCCCCATCGTCTCGTTCCATCGATTGGCGACAGGACAAAGCCGCGCGTAAAGCGCGGGGCGCAGTTGCGCGATCAGATCGGGCAGCGGGTAAGCGAAATACTTGTACTCGCCGCGGCCGAAGCCATGGCGCCCCATCACGATCCGGCTGCGGAAATTCTCATCGTCCGGATAGAGCGCGGACAGTACGTCGCATTCGTCAGGCAACAGCAGTTCCTTGAGAACCACACAGCCCTGCGCATCGAGGTCAGAGCTTACCTGCGCCGAGTCGAGGGCCTCGACGCGGGCGGCGATGTCGGACGAACGGGCGATATTTCTTGCGGTCGCTTTCATGGCGGAAAGTCTCGCAAATGGCGCTGGCGCACGCCACCCGATTTCCGCCAACTCTGTCATCCCGGCGAACGCCGGGACGACGCCGCGACAATATCAATGCCTCAGCCCAGCACCGGCATCGTGATCACATCATATCCATGACTGATCTTCCGCTTCAGCACGGGATCCTCCAGTTCGAACTCGAACCGGCTGGCGGGGCGGATGCCGCCCTTGGCGGCAAAGGTGCCGCCGAACATCGCGCAACCATCAGGCAGGCCCTTGCTGCCGAAACCGCGCTCGATGAGGTCCCTCACCGGCAGCATCGCATCGAGCGTGCCCTCCTGGTACAGCACCCGCGCGCCGTCGATGACGGCCCAGGAGCGCAGGATCAGCTTGTCCCAGTGCGCGATGACGTCTTCGAGTTCCCACAGCACCGACGCCATCGGCTTGTCGCACATCTGTTTTGATACAGTGACGCTGTAGCTCTCCACCTTGCGGTCGGTATGGTCGGAGCCGCAGCCAACGAAGATGCGGCCCTGCCAGCCGATCAGCACGAACTCGACCTCGCCACTGGAGTCGCCACCCGAAACCTCGATGCGATCCTCCAGCGTGATGCGCCGCGCCGAGCAGCGGTAGTAGATCGGTGTCGTGGCGGGCCGCGCGATGCCGATCGCTTCGAGCTCAGCGATGTGCTCGTCGCGCGCTACCGGATCACGGCCGGTCCAGCCGGCGATGACGGCCTGATCGATCGCAAGCGTCAGCGGCGTCAAGGCGCCCTTGTCCTCGACGTTGAAGGTCAGATCAAACACGAATGATATTCTCCATTCCTGCAGCCAATTCGAAGATACGGCGGTCCGATCCGCCCGCGGCGGCCAGCATCAATCCGACCGGTACCTCGCCTTCGCGATGCGCCGGCAGCGAGATGGCGCAGCCGTCGAGCACGTTGATCAGCGTACAGTTGCGCAGCGCGCGCAAATTCTGCGTGGTGAAGGCCTGGTCGTCGATGAGGTCGGCGATGACGGGCGGCGTGTTCGCGGTGGTCGGCAGCACCAGCGCGTCATAGGGCGCGATGCGTGCTTCCGTCCGCGCAATGAATGAGCGGCGCGCATTGAGGATATCGATGTAATCGGCGGCACTGATGCCCTCGCCGCGCAGAATGCGGACGCGAACCCGGGGATCGTAGACATCGCCGTGATTGACGATCAGATAGCGGTGCCAGGCGTAGCTCTCTGCGGCGGCAAATCCGCCCTTGCTGTTCAT
>CADEDX010000007.1:0-14132 GCA_902826195.1 uncultured Bradyrhizobium sp.
ATCCGCCCGTTCTTCACTGAAACGGCCGACGACGGTCCGACGCTGAAGGCGATGCGGCAAGGCGTGATTGCATCGCTGAACGCCGAGAAAAAGCAGCGCGGCGTGGAAGGAACCGATGCCAGCGCCATCGAAGCCATAGAACCGAAGCTTCTCAAGATCGGACCGGTCTCGCTGGCGCCGACCACCATGGCAGGCAAGAGCTCCGGCCTGACCTTCCACTACTCGCCTTACGCGGTCGGCGCCTATGCCGAAGGCCCCTATGTCGCCTTCGTGCCGTGGGAAACATTGAAGCCCTACCTGACGCCGGAAGGCGTCAGGATTTTCGGCGGCGCGCGGCCGAAGGGCGACGAAGACCGGCCGCAGTGAAGGCCTCAAGCAGTCCGTCGGGCCAGCGCCCGTTCGAGCGAATGCGTCCAATCCGGAATCCATGACTGGAACAGGCTGTGCCAGCGTTCGGCATCCTCCGGCGCGGAATCAAGACGGACCTTCCATTCGATAAAGGTCTTGTTGCCCTCGACGACCGGCAGCAGGTGCATCGTGCCTTCATAACGCGTCGGCGCCGGCGCGTCCGGCACGAGGCCTGAAGGAAATGGCAGCGGTTCGATGCTGGCATAGGCCAGCGAATGGGCTTCGTCGGAATGGCCTGCGAGCCGCTGCCTTACCCAATTGCCGAGGTAGCAGAAGCGCCTGACTGCGCCAACCTCGTCGGCGCCTTTGTCGTCCTCGATCACGCTCTCGCTGACGCCTTCAATATAGGCCGGGTGGTCGTTGAAGTCGCGGATCAGGTCCCATACGGTTTGAAGAGGATGGTTCAGCACGGTGCTGTAATAGGCCGTCGTCATGATCACTCCATGGTCGCGGCCTGATCAACGGGCCGCATGACGATACCTATTTGGGATTACCCGATCGTCGCCACCCGATTTCCGGCTGGGGCGGATGCCCGCCTGCGATCGAAACCGTATGATCGGCCAACGGCTTGCGAGCGCGACGCAAAGCCGCCTACAATGGCCGGCATCACAAGAGCGCCTGGACACACGGGCGCCGCAGGGAGGATCACGATGTCCAGAAAGATCACGCGCCGTGCGTTTGCGGCTTCATCGGCTGCTGCAGCGGCGGTTGCGGGTTTCGGCTTCAAGCCGGCTTTGGCGCAGGCCTATCCGGCCCGTCCGGTGACCGTGATCGTGCCGTGGGGCGCCGGCGGCGGCACGGACGCAACCGCGCGCATTGTCGCGGCGTTGCTGGAGAAAGACCTCGGCCAGCCGTTCAATGTGGTGAACCGCACCGGCGGCTCCGGCGTGGTCGGCCATTCCGCGATCGCGACCGCGACGCCCGACGGCTACACCATCGGCATGCTGACGGTGGAAATCTCCATGATGCACTGGCAGGGGCTTACGGAACTGGCACCCAAGAGCTACACGCCGCTGGCGCTGATGAACGAGGATCCGCCTGGGATCCAGGTCAGCTCGGGATCGCCCTATAAGACCGTGAAGGAACTGGCCGACGCCATCAAGGCCGCGCCTGCCGGCAAGTTCAAGGCGTCGGGCACCGGCCAAGGCGGCATCTGGCACCTCGCGCTGGTCGGCTGGATGCAGGCCCTGGGTCTGGCGCCGAACCACGTGGCATGGGTGCCTTCGAACGGCGCCGCGCCCGCGATGCAGGATCTCGCCGCCGGCGGCCTCGACCTCACCACCTGCTCGGTGCCGGAAGCACGCGCCATCATCGAGGCCGGCAAGGCGCGAAGCCTCGCGCTGATGTCCGAGAAGCGCAATCCGGCCTTCCCCGACGTGCCGACGCTGAAGGAAGCGATGGGCATCGACTATTCGACCGGCGCGTGGCGTGGCATTGCCGGGCCCAAGGGTCTGCCCGCCGACGTCGCGACCAAGCTCACCGCAGCGTTGAAGATGGTTTACGACTCCAAGGAGTTCAAAGAGTTCATGGGCAATCGTGGCTTCGGCACGGTGTGGGGCGATGCGACCGAATTCGCCACCTTCATGGACAAGGGCGATGCCCAGATGGGCGTGGCGATGAAGGCCGCCGGCCTGTCGAAGGCCTGATCGCGCTTCATCGCCGAACCTGCGGAGCCAGTCAATGCGTCTACCCGATCGTGTCACGGGATTGTCTCTCGTTGGCCTCGGCGCGGCTGCGGCCTATGGCGGCTGGCTGTTGCCGCCGGTGCCCGGCCAGCCGGTCGGGCCCAATGTCTTCCCGCTCGTGATCGGAACCGGGCTGGCGCTGTGCGGGCTGGCGATCGCGTTCGGGATCGGTCACTCCTTCGAAGAGGAAGAAGAACTGATCCCGGTCGAGGGCGACCAGCCAAAGCAGGCGCCGACTGGCCGGTTCTACGGGCTTCGCGCGCTGCTGCCGCCGGCGCTGCTGCTGTTCTATGTGGGCGTCGCCGACCGGCTCGGCTTCATCATTACCGCCGCGCTGATCGTGTTCGTGACCTCGACCGCGCTCGGCGCCCGCTGGAAGCTTTCGCTGCCGCTCGCCGTGCTGGCGCCGATCGGCGTCCATCTGATTTTCTCAAAGCTGCTGCGCGTGCCGCTGCCCGCCGGGCTGCTGCCCATGCCCTGGTGACCGATGCTCAAAACCCTGATTGACGCGTTCGCGCTCATTTCCACCTGGGAAGTCATCATCGCGATGTTCGCAGCATCGGTGTATGGCCTCGTGATCGGCTCGCTGCCCGGCCTGTCCGCGACCATGGCGACCGCGCTATTGGTCCCCGTCACCTTCTATTTGTCGCCGATCGCGGCAATCGCGACCATCGTCGCCGCCTCCACGATGGCGATTTTCTCGGGCGACATCCCCGGTGCGCTGCTGCGGATTCCCGGCACCCCGGCTTCGGCGGCCTACGCCGACGAGGCCTATGCGATGACGCGCAAGGGCGAGGCGGAACTGGCGCTCGGCGCCGGCGTTTGGTTCTCCGCCGTCGGCGGCATCGCCGGCACGCTGTCGCTGATGATCCTGGCGCCGCCGCTGGCCGAGATCGCGCTGTCATTCTCGACGTTCGAATATTTCTGGCTGGCGCTGCTCGGCCTGATGTGCGCCACGCTGGTCGCCCGCTCCTCGCCGGTGAAAGCCATCGCCGGCATGTTCCTCGGCCTGCTGGTATCCTGCATCGGCATCGAAAACCCCGGCGGCGTGCCGCGCTTTACGTTCGGCATCACCGACCTGTTCGGCGGCATCGAACCGATCCCGGCGCTGGTCGGCGTGTTCGCCGTGGCGCAAGTGATGCGCGCGATGCTGACGCCGGAGCCGCCGCCGATCCCGAAGCGCAAATTCGGAAGCATCATGGCGGGCCAGTGGATGCTCACCAAGAAATATCACTGGCAGATGACGCGCGGGAACATCATCGGCATCATCATCGGCGTCTTGCCGGGCGCCGGCGCCGACATGGCCGCCTGGGTCAGCTACGCCATGTCCAAACGCTTTTCGAAGGAGCCGGAAAAATTCGGCACCGGCCACGTCGAAGGGCTGGTCGAGGCCGGCGCCAGCAACAATGCCAGCATCGCCTCGGGCTGGGTGCCGTCGCTGCTGTTCGGCATTCCCGGCGACACCATCGCGGCGATTGCCATCGGCGTGCTCTACATGAAGGGCCTCAACCCCGGCCCGACGCTGTTCACCGAAAAAGCGTCGAGCATGTACGCGATCTATTTGATGTTCATCATCGCCAACATCCTCATGATCCCGCTCGGCATCGTCATGATCCGGCTGGCAAGCTATGTGCTGCGCGCACCGCGCTCCAGCATCATGCCGGTCATCATGCTGTGCTGCGCGGTCGGTTCCTTTGCCATCGGCAACAACATGTTCGGCGTCGTCACCGTCGCGACCTTCGGGATCATCGGCTACGTCATGGAAGAAAACGGCTATCCGGTCGCCGCGATGGTGCTCGGCATCGTGATGGGCACCATGATCGAACAGAGCTTCGTCACGTCGCTGATCAAGTCCGACGGCAGCATCCTGCCGTTCGTCGAACGGCCGATCGCCGCGATCCTGGCCGCCATGGCGATCGGCGCCCTGATCTGGCCTCTGCTGGTGTGGGTGTGGCGCAAGATCAGGGGAACGGCGCCGCCCGCCGCGTCGGCCCGCTGAGGAGACCGCGCAGGGGCCCCCTCGCCTGCATGGCGCGAGCGTTGTAAACCAAGCCATGACCGTGCCGAAGAATCCATCCCCCGATATCGGGAAAATCGTCAACGACCTTCGCGCTGGCCAGCGCGCGGCGCTGGCGCGCGCGATCACGCTGGTTGAAAGCCGGCGCGGCGATCACCAGGCGGCGGCGCGCGATCTGGTGCAGGCGCTATTGCCCGACACCGGCAAGGCGGTCCGCGTCGGCATCACCGGCTCGCCTGGGGTCGGCAAGTCCACCACCATCGACGCGCTCGGCATGTTCCTGATCGAGCGCGGCCACCGGGTCGCGGTGCTGGCGGTCGACCCCTCCTCGGCCCGCACCGGCGGCTCAATCCTCGGCGACAAGACACGAATGGCGCGGCTTTCGAACTCCGACGCCGCCTTCATCCGGCCCTCGCCGTCATCAGGCACGCTCGGCGGCGTGGCCGCCAAGACCCGCGAGGCGATGTTGTTGTGCGAGGCGGCCGGCTTCGACGTGGTGCTGGTGGAAACCGTCGGCATCGGCCAGTCCGAGACCGCGGTCTGCGACATGACCGATTTCTTCCTCGCCTTGATGCTGCCGGGCGCCGGCGACGAATTGCAGGGCATCAAGAAGGGCCTCGTCGAACTCGCCGACATGATCGCCATCAACAAGGCCGACGGCGACAACATCAAGCGCGCCAACCTGGCGGCGGCCGAATATCGCGGCGCGCTGCATATTCTGAGCCCTCGCTCCGAGCACTGGCATCCGCCGGTGCTGACGTACTCGGCGCTGACCGGCACCGGGATGGACGCGCTGTGGCAAAAGATCCTCGATCATCGTACCGCCATGAATGCCTCCGGCGAATTCGCGGCGCGACGGCGCGAGCAGCAGGTGAAATGGATGTGGTCGATGCTGGAACAGCGGATGATGGCCCGCCTGCGCGCCGACCCGGCGATCCGCGCCCGGGTGAAGAAGACCGAGGCCGAGGTGGCCGATGGCCGCATCGCGCCGGCGGTCGCCGCCGAGCAGATCGCGGAGTGGCTGCGGTGAGCGAAAAGCTTCGCATTCTCGTCACCGGCTTCGGCCCGTTTCCCGGCGCGCCGTGGAATCCGACGCAGCCGCTGGTGTCGCGGCTGACGCGGCTGCGCCGGCCGGCCTTCGCCGATGTCGAAATCTCCAGTCACATCTTTCCCGTGACCTACACGGCGGTCGACCGAGAATTGCCGCAGGCGCTGGCGCAGCACAAGCCGAATGCGCTGCTGATGTTCGGCCTCGCCGGCCGCACCGGATATCTCCGGGTCGAAACCCGCGCCCGCAACGCCGTCACCATGCTGTGGCCTGATGCCGCGCAAGCGCGTTCGCGCAAGGGTTCGATCGCTGGTGGCGCCGACGCGCAAGAGTTCGGTCCGCATACCGCAAAGCTGCTGCGCGCCGCCAGGGCCACCAGGATCGATGCCCGCGCCTCGCGCGACGCCGGAAGCTATCTCTGCAATTATCTGAGCTGGCGCGCGATCGAGGCAGTCGAAACCGATAACGGCCCGCGCCTCGCCGCCTTCATCCATATCCCGCCGCTGGCGCGCGGCGGCGCGGTCAGGCGCAAGGGCTTTGCGCGGATCACGCTGGACGAACTGGTCGATGCCGGCGAGGCGATGTTGATGGAGATGGTGAGGTTGGCGCGGCGGGCTTCGTAAGGTGGGTAGAGCGCAGCGAAACCCACCGCGATGCCTCGGCAACAATTGGTGGGTTACGGCTTAGCCTAACCCACCCTACGAACCGTCATCCTACGCAACATTAACCCTACCCCGAACATTCGCCGCCATCCCTCGCCGTCTTCACCATGTCCGTCCGCGTTTTCGCGATACCTATTGCGCATGGACATGAACCGCCGCCGTCTCATTGGAGGATCCGTCGCGGGCGCGCTGGCGATGTCGCCAGATGCCGCGCGCGCGGCGCCCCTCACCGCCACGCTCGGACGCGACGTCACGCAATATGGCGTACGCCCCGGCAGTCCCGACGACCAGACCGCTAAACTGCAGCGCGCGATCGACGAAGCAGCGCGCGCGCAAGTGCCGCTGGCGTTGCCGCCAGGAGTCTATCGCACCGGCATGCTGCGCCTATCGAGCGGCACGCAGCTGGTCGGCGTGCGCGGCGCAACGAAGTTCGTCTTCAGCGGTGGGGCTTCGATGCTGCAAAGCGAAGGCGGCAGCAGTGTCGGCCTGACCGGCATCAGTTTCGACGGCGGCAAAATTCCGCTGCCGGAGCGGCGCGGGCTGGTGCATTGCCTCGGCGGACACGATGTCCGCATCGTCGATTGTGAAATATCGGACAGCGGCGGCAACGGCATCTGGCTGGAGCAGGTTTCAGGCGACGTCTCCGGCAACATCCTTACCAGGATCGAGACCACCGCCGTCGTATCCTTCGACGCGAAGGGCCTGATCGTTTCGCGCAACACCATCAACGGCACCAACGACAACGGCATCGAGATCCTGCGCACCTCGATCGGCGACGACGGCACGCTGGTGCTCGACAACCGCATCGACGACATCAAGGCCGGCCCGGGCGGCTCCGGCCAACACGGCAACGCCATCAACACGTTTCGCGCCGGCAATGTGATCGTGCGCGGCAACCGCATCAAAAATTGCGACTACTCCGCGGTGCGCGGCAATTCGGCATCGAACATCCACATCGCGGATAACAGCGTCAGCAATGTCCGCGAGGTCGCCCTCTATTCGGAGTTCGCCTTCGAGGCCGCCCTGATCGCCAACAACACCGTGGATGGCGCCGCCGTCGGCGTCTCCGTCTGCAATTTCAACGAAGGCGGACGCATCGCGGTCGTGCAGGGCAACATCATCCGCAATCTCCTGCCCAAGCGGCCGATCGGTACCGCGCCGGACGACGACGCCGGGATCGGTATCTATGTCGAGGCGGATTCGACTGTGACCGGCAACGTGGTCGAGAACGCCCCCTCGTTCGGGATCATCGCCGGCTGGGGCAAATATCTGCGCGACGTCGCCATCACCGGCAACGTGATCCGCAACGCCTTTGTCGGCGTCGGGGTGTCGGTCATGCCGGGCGCCGGCACGGCGCTGGTCAACAACAACATGATTTCAGAAACCCCGCGCGGCGCCGTGGTCGGCCTCGATCACGCCCGCACCATCACGACCGATCTGTCGGCCGAAGGCGCGCAGCGTTACGCGCAGCTAGTGGTCGGGGGCAACGCGGTGCGGCGATAGTTCGGGTCGAACTACAGCGCGTTGCGCAACAGCGGATAGCGTTCCTTCATGGCGTCGAGATCGAGCGGCGGGAATTGCATGTCCTCGAGTCCCAACCCATCGGGTACGGAAGGCGCCTCGTCCGCGACCATGAGCTGGCTTTCCAGCGCGACCAGGACGTCGGCAGGCACATCGCGGGGTGGCGGTGCCGTGACAATGGGCGCTGCGACGACAGCGGCCGCGATGACAGGCGCCGGTTTCGGTTGACGCTGCACTATCGGCTGACGGAGCCCCTGATCGCGCGGCAGCGGTGTCAGCGGCAGCGGCGTGGTTCGGCGACGGCCGAGCCAAGTCAGGTCGATCGCCGTGTTGTCGAGCGCGGCTTCGCGGCTCAGCAGATCGCGCCAGGTTTCGACGGCGACCTTGGCTTCCTGGATGTTTTCGAGAAATTCGCGCTCGCTGTGATATCGGCGCCAGCGCCCGCTCTCAAACAATTCGGTGAGGTGTTCCAACCGCCGTTCGGCCAAGTTGCACCAGCGCGCCACGATGTTGCGGCCGCGCGCGGCGTCTGCAGGGTGTGCCATAAATTAGCCCGTAAGAGAGAGACGGACGCAGACGCAACCAGCGACGAATCAGTTGGGAGAGTACCTGGATATTCTGTGGAAAACTTTTTCGTTGTCTAGTGCGCGAAAGATACGGAACCACAGAACCACAAAAGGCGCCCGCACAATTACGGGTGTTGGTACACCCATCCACATTCAAAGGGTGTGCGGCATGATCGCGTCACGCATCATGCGTTGTCTACATCGAGAAGCGCACGAGAGAATTGCACGCGGCGTCGACGACGGAACGCGAGGCGGAATGTTCACGCGGCGTTGCGTGCGACAATACGTTCGACACGAGTGGGGAAAATGAAAGACCCGTCCGGGGGGACAACCGGACGGGTCAAGCCATATGGGCGCTTGGGGTGGATGGGCGCTCGCGCCTAATATAGCCGTTGGGGAGGGATTACCGCTCCCACATCGATAAGTCGCAGCACCCGTGCCGGACGTTCAAAATCTCGATCGATTTTTTTAACCGTGTTTTTCGAACGATGCCGGAAAATGACCGCGCAGCAGGCTATTTCGCGGCGTTTGCGGCCGATTTCTCGGCAGCCATCGATGGCGGGGAGTCGTTCAGAGCGCGGCTCACGGAAGCGTTATCGGCGGACGGATCGAGCGCCGGCGTTTTTTCTCCCGCGGGCTTGCCCGACACCGAGGCCAGCGGAACCGCCGGGGCGGCAACTGCGGCGGTGACCGCGGCAAAGGCGTCGGCCTCGCCGGCGCCGAACTGATCGTCGCGGCCGGGAACGCCGAGATCACGTGCAGTCTTCGTGAGAATTGCGCGAATATCCGACGGCTTCAATGCAGGATTGCGTTCCAGCATCAGCGCTGCGACGCCGCTAACATAGGCAGCGGAGAACGAGGTGCCCGATGTGATCTGATATTTGTCGTCCGGCGCCGGCAGGAAGATATCCGCGCCGGGTGCGGCAATCGCGATGTGGTTGCCCCGGTTCGATGCCGCAAACAGTCTTTCCTGCGCATCGGTTCCGCTCACCGCGATGACGTTCGGATAAGCGGCTGGATAAAGCGGCGGCGATTTCGCGCCCGCATTGCCCGCCGCGGCCACCATCAGGATGCCACGCGCCGCGGTCGCCGCGATGCCGCGCTCGATCAACGGATCCTTCGGCCCGGCAAAGCTCATATTGATGATCTGCGCGCCGTGTTCGGCGGCGTAGTTCAATCCCCTCAGGATGACATAGGACGTACTCTCCGGTCCCTTCGATCCCTTGCTGCCGAAGGCGCGGATCGCGAGCAGCCGCGCCTCCGGCGCGCTGCCCATCAGCCTGGCATGCGCCACGATCGCGCCGGCGATGCCGGTGCCATGGATATGCGGACCTTCGCTGCTGCCGAGGGCGTCGAAACTGTCGGCGACGGAATTGGCGAGTTCGGGATGCCTGGCATCGACCCCTGAATCGATCACCGCGATCGTCACGTTCATGCCGCGGACCAGCGCATGCGCCTGTGGCAAGCGCAGCTGGGTGACCGCATATTGTGCGGCGTCGCCCTCGGTCGCGGGCTTCTTCGCCTGCTGCAGGACGTGGATGAAATTGGGCTGCACCGAACGTACGCCGCCGTCGGCGGCGAGTTCTCGGCGCACCGTGTCCACCAGCCGCCGGTCGACGATGCGGAACAGGCCAATGGTGCTGCCGATCAGCGGGAAATCTTGCGAGGTGATGCGCTCCAGGCCATGACGCCGCGCGAGTTCGTCAGCTTCCGCCGTGGACAACGCGCCGTCGATTTCGGCAATGAGTTCGTTCGGCACGGTGCGCAGATTGAACGCGGCCTGCGAACTGCCCTTGTCCGACCCGCCCTTCCCCTTCTTCGCCAGATTCTTGCCGGAACCACCCTTGCCGCTGTCAGCCGACGTCGCCTGGCATTCGCCGTCCGCGCCCTGGCAGGTCGATCTGGAATTGGTCGGGAATCGCGCCACAGACAGTGTCGAGCGCCCACCGAGATCCGAGTGCGGCCGCGCAATGACGCCAACGTCCGGCCGGGCTGCGATGTTCGGGGTGGTTCGTGGCGCCACCGGATTGATGGTGGGTACCCGGGAGCCGACATTGAGATTGGGCGTGCGCATCACGCTTTGCGCACGGCCCTCCGAGGCGACGAAAGCGATCAGTGGCACAAGCGACGCCCAAAGAATCAATGCCGTGCGGCGCACCTTCGTCAGCCAGTTGAGGCCATCGTGAACCATGGAACTTCGGCCCTCCCGGGAAGCCGGTCGCGCGCCTTAAGGCGTGGCCACCGCGAGGCTGACAATCTTCTCGCGTCCCAGTCTGGCGAGCAGGCTGGCGGCCTCGTCCTTGCTCATGGCCCGATTGCCGAACTGCAGGCGGAACATGCCGCCCTTGGCGCCATCGACTATCGAGGCCTGGTAATTGTCCAGCAACGCGGTGATGTCGGAAATACGAGCTTCCGGCGCAAACCGCACCAGTGCGCGCGTCGGCGCGGCGCTAACGCCGAGATCGCGCGTAATGGGAGCCGAAGACGGCTCGTTCAGGCTGAGCGAAGCGGTCTGGAACGAAGCGGTCTGGTTCTTCATCAGCACGGCACCGATCACGCCGGCCTGCAACAGCAGCGCAACGGCGCCGACACCGGCCGACCAGGCCAGCGTGCGCGGCGAAAGCCTTGCGAAAAACTCCGAAACCCGGGCCGACAGGCGGAGCGAAGCCGACGGCTTGCGCTCGGGCTCGGCGTCGATCGCTGCAAACAGCTTCTGCATGGCGCGCGCGGACGGCGCACCGAGGCTCTCGTTGAGGCTGATCGTCTCGGCATATTCCTCGCGGATGACGGCGTATTGCCGGGCCAGTGCGGGATCGCCGGCGAGCGCCTCCTCAACGCGACGTGCATCGCGTGCGCTCAGGGTGCCGGCCGCGTGGAACGGCAGCAGCATCTCGATTTCGCTGGGCTCTTGACCCAGCATTTTCCTGCTCGCCGCCATCATGGCCAACCTCGCTCTACGCCGGCTGCCTTGAGCAACTCGGCCAATTTCTTGCGCGCATAAAACAGGCGCGTCTTGACGGTGTTCTCGGGAATACCGACGATTTCGGCTACCTCTTCCACGGACTTCTCGTGGTAGTAGACGAGATCGACGATCTCCCGATGATCTGGCGAAAGCGCCGTCAGGCACTTGCGCAACGCTTCACCCGTATCCTTCTTCTGCGCCACCACTTCCGGATCGTCGGACGTATCCTCGATCGCGTTGGCGGTCTCGTCATCCAGCCCAACGTCCTTGCGGCGCCTTAGTGCCGAAAGAGCCTTGAACCGTGTAATCGCCAGCAGCCAGGTGGTAACGGCGGATCGGCCTTCGAACTTTCCAGCCTGACGCCACACATCGAGAAAAACCTCGCTGATGAGGTCTTCCGCAATTTGTTCGTCCCTTACGAGCCGAAGCACGAAACGGAACAACCTGACATGGTGCCTTCCGTAAAGCACCTGCATGGCAAGCCGGTCGCCTTGAGCGATCCGAGCGATCAGAATTTCGTCTGAAGCCGCCTGTGTCGCGTTCAATGGCCGTCTCGCAAAGTTGGTCTGACGGGAGAGGCCGGCGGTTCGATGTGAGGGGTGAGATTCTTCACATTACGGCAATGCCCGGGCTGCATGTGTGACTTATCGCACAGACGGGCACGGCCGGGCCATTTCTCCGGCGAGGACGAGCTGGGCCCCAGAATTGGTATCATAATATGGAAACACTTTCCTAAAGACGCACCACCGCAACCTTATCAAGGCTTGGC
Source organism: uncultured Bradyrhizobium sp. (assembly GCA_902826195.1). Taxonomy (GTDB): domain Bacteria; phylum Pseudomonadota; class Alphaproteobacteria; order Rhizobiales; family Xanthobacteraceae; genus Bradyrhizobium. The sequence goes on from CADEDX010000007.1 coordinate 11,639, forward strand.
CGGCAGGGCAGCACCTGCATGACTTCCAAGGCTTTCACACAAGCCGGTTCCGCACTATCGAAATCCGGCAGATTTCCGTTACGGAACAGTACAATGGCGGGGGTCTGAGGACCCGATTCGAGGCCAAAAGATACCAAACCTAAAGGCTTTATTCCCTAAAGTTTCGTCGGCTTCCTCGAATAGCGACGGAACATGAGCAGCGCGGCTTCATTGCTTCAGGGGCAAGGCACCCATCGCAGGGCGATATCTCTGCCGCCGCCAGATGTCCTCCAACGCCGTGTCGGCCAGCGCCGCCACATGCTCTGTGTCGAGGCCGCCAGCTACTCGTTGATCACATTCGTGCTGCTGGCCTACTGCTACGCAGGCACCATCCCGCTGATCATCCCGGCGGGATATTTCGTTTTCGGCGTCGGTCTGGTCGGTATCTTTGTCGTGATGTCGGAAGCCGGCTTCAACGACCGCTTCCGCGACCATTACCTGACAAGCTTCCAGATAGCCGGCCACGTCGCGCTCCAGCTCTGTTTCCTGCTCGCCGAGCCGGGAATCGGATTTGTCTTCCTGAGTGTGGTGTTCCTCATCTTCGGATTCGGCGGGCTACGAATGACGTCGCGGCAGGCGATCGTCTCGTGGACGATCACCATGATCGGCCTGGCGCCGATCTTTCTGTTCACCAGCACCCCGATCGGCCTGCCGATCACCACCCAAACCGAACGCGTCGCGGCCATGCTTTCGTTCGTCCTCACGATCGGGCAATGCGCCTTCGTCGGGCTGTACGGCAGCACCATGCGCAAGATGCTCTACGATCGCAGCTTCGAACTGAAGGCGGCGTACAAGCGGATCGAGGAGCTTGCGGAGCTCGACGAGTTGACGGGGGCCTCCAACCGGCGCTGCATCATGCGGATGCTGGAGGAAGAGATCGCCCGCGCCGCCCGCAACGGGTCGCCCTGCTCCATCGCGCTGATCGACCTCGACTGGTTCAAGCGCATCAACGACGCCTACGGCCATCCGACCGGCGACGAGGTGCTGCGGACATTCTCGATCACCATGTTCGCCAACATCCGCACCGTCGACCGGTTCGGGCGCTATGGCGGCGAGGAATTTCTCCTGGTGCTGCCCGAGATGGATGAGGAGCAGGCCACGCGCGCGCTCGACCGGCTGCGCGCCATCATTGCCGATCTCGACTGGAGCGCGTTCTCGTCCGGCATGCAGGTGACGATGTCGGCCGGCGTTGCAACATTGAAACCGAACGAGACTTCCGACGTATTTCTCGCGCGCGCCGACCGCGCGCTCTATGCAGCCAAGGCACAGGGACGCAACCGCATCATCTGCGCCTGATCCGATATATTTCAGCTCCGACGGCAGAGAAACCGCCGTCGATTTTATTCCAGGACAGAGTCATGATTTCCAGATCCGCCAAGTCCGCCTCGCCCGCAAGCCTGCTCGACGAGTTGCAGTCGACGCTTGCGACCGGCACTGTCGCGCGCCGGGTGGAGACACTGCGCCGTGTCACCGATCTCTTCATCAACGGCGCAAACGACTATTCGAACGAACAGGTCGGGCTGTTCGACGACGTCTTCCAGTACCTGATCGATCACATTGAAACATCGGCCAAAGCGCTGCTGTCCAACCGTCTCGCCCCGATCGACAGCGCGCCGCCGCTCACGATCCGGGCGCTGGCTTTCGACGACATCATCGAAGTGGCCGGCCCGGTGCTGTCGCAGTCGACACGGCTGGACGACAAGACCCTGATCGAGAATGCGCGCAGCAAAAGCCAGGCGCATCTGATGGCGATTTCGACTCGCAAGACACTGAGCGGCGCGGTTACCGACGTGCTCGTGCAGCGCGGCAACAACGAGGTGGTGCAATCAACCGTGAACAATCCGGGCGCGGAATTCACCGAAAGCGGCTTCACCCGTCTCGTCGACCGCGCCGAAGGTGATGACGATCTCGCCGCCAGCATCGGCCTTCGTCCGTCGATGCCGCGGCATCTCTACCTGAAGCTTCTGGCAAAAGCTTCGAACACGGTTCGCCAGCGGCTGGAAGCCGCCAACCCGCAGCAGGCGGCCGCTGTCCCGAGCGTGGTGAAGGAGGCGACGCGTCTCGCGCGCTCGGCCACTTCGACGATCACCAAGGATGCCGAGATCGCCCACGCGCTGGTCAAGGGACTTTACCAGGACGGAAGGCTGGACGAGCGTGAGCTGGCATCGTTCGCCGCGGCAGGGAAATTCGACGAGGCCAACGCCTCGATCGCCGCACTGGCCAACGTACCGGTGGCGATCGCGGAGAACATGATGATCGAGAGCCGGGCCGAGGGCGTGATGATTTTGGCAAAGGTCGCAGGTCTGTCGTGGCCGACGGTCAGAACCATCATCAAAATGCGCGACAAGTTCTCGGGCGCGGAGCCCACAGAGCTGTCCGCCTGCCAGGACACCTACGAGCGGCTGCGGCCCTCGACGGCCCAGCAGGTGCTGCGCTTCCATCGCATGCAGCAGAA
>CADEDX010000007.1:14232-21529 GCA_902826195.1 uncultured Bradyrhizobium sp.
ATCGCCAGCGCCAGCGTCACTGCGAATTTCAGGTCGAAGAACGGGTTGCGCATCGCGACCATCACGTCGGGCCGGATGCCGAGTTCGGTGAAAAACATCAACAGCGAGACCGGCGCCGCGGCCAGCAGCGCCAGCATCAGCGCAAGGCCGACCGGCCGCGCCCGGTGCGGATTGTCGGCGGCCAGCGTTCGAATGAGTTGATCGGTATCCATCTCACCCTTCCCGTAGCTTCGCCGTCAGGCTGGCGAGCCCGCGGTGCAGCGCCACCCGCACCGCGCCCTCGCTCATGGAAAATTTCGCGGCCGTATCCTTGATCGAGACGCTGTCGACCGCGATCGATTGCAACACGTCGCGCTGCCGCGCCGGCAACGTCTGAAGCCGGGCAGCCACCTCGCTCGCCGAGGCGGTTTCGGCCGGCGTTGCGCCTGGCAGCGTCTCGGCGAAATCGTCGATGTCGACGAAGATACGCCGGCCGCGGCGGCGCAATGCGTCGATCAGCTTGTTGCGGGCGATCGCAAACAGCCATGGGGCAAACGGGGCGCTGACGTCCCACGTGTGCCTCTTAAGATGGACCGCCAGCAAAATGTCCTGCACGATATCCTCGGATTGATCGACCGGTTGCCCGGCTCGCGCCAGACCGCGGCGCGCCGCGGCCCGGAGCACCGGCGTGACGGCCTTCAGCAGGCGATGATACGCCGCATTGTCGCCTGCGATGGCCGACCGCATCAGGCCGGTCCATTCGTCATTCCCTTCGCGCACCGGCGCTCCTACCCTGCAGTTCGGCCGATCCTTCAATTTGTTACACCGCCGCCGCTGTATCACGAAGTCGTGATCAATTGCCTTGGTGCCGGGCGAGGCGGCCGTTTCGACGAGGAACCGAGACGGTTTGATCGTACAGTGGCAGGCTCATAACATCGATTCCGCGGGCTGGCATCCCCGTAGCGGAACCTGCGCCCGCGGCAACGACATCGCCCCGCTTTTGCCGGCTGTAACTCGAAGATTCCCTTTTTCTGCCGTGCTGTGGACATCGGCAGGGTTTCTTTTCGACGCCGGACAGTGGCTAAGGGGAGTTTTCACATGACGATCAAAGCCAGCGCGGCGTTGATTTTTGCGGCAGGGCTTTTGATGGGAACTGCCGGGCCATCGCCGGCGACGGCCGCCGAGGCGGACAACACCGTCGCGGCGAAACCCGAGATCGTGACCTCTACCAAGTCCGCACACGGCTCCCGTCACCTGAAGAAGCAGGATGCCCATCACAATTCCACCCGCGTGGCGGCGAAATACGACGAAAGCAAGAAGCTGGACGAGAAACAGGTAGCCGATGCCAGCGGAAGCGCCGCACCTGCCTCCCTCCCGCCCTGGGTCGCCAACGCCAACGCGCAGATGACGGCGGCCGATGCGCCGCCCGACAGCGCCAAGGGCATGTCGGCGGCCATGACCGAAAAGGCCAATACCGTCCTGCAGGCGGCTGACAAGCCGGTCGAAGCCGAGACGGGCGCGGTTGCCGCCGATCAGCCCAACACTTTCGACCGCTCGTTGACCCCTTCCGATCAGCCGGCCGCTGCGAGCACGCAGCCGGCCGCGGCGACCACGCAGGGCGTTGTTCTGGCCTCGACCTCCAGACCGTCGGCGGAGCAGGCCGCCAGCAACGATAGTTCAACGCTGGACAAGACGTCCATGATCGGAAAGATCTTCATCGCCGTCGGCGCGCTTCTCACCGTGGCATCAGCCGCGCGCATGTTCATGGCCTAGGCAGCAAGGAGCCGGACGCAACGCGCCCGGTGCCTCCCCACTTGAAGCCCACCCCGGCAACGGGCAAATTGCTGCCAAATCGACCAATCCGGGGTGGATCATGGCGGCCTTCGAATACATCATCGTCGAGACCAAGGGTGCGGTCGGCGTCATCACGCTGAACCGGCCGAAAATGCTCAATGCGCTGTCGTTCGGCGTGTTTCGCGAGATTGCGGCGGCGGTCGATAATCTCGAGGCCGACGACACCATCGGCTGCATCCTGCTGACCGGCAGCGAAAAGGCGTTCGCCGCCGGCGCCGACATCAAGGAGATGCAGCCGAAGAGTTTTATCGACATGTTCTCCAGCGATTTTGCCGCGATCGGCGGCGATCGCGTCGCGACTTGCCGCAAACCCACCATCGCCGCCGTCAGCGGCTATGCGCTTGGCGGCGGCTGCGAGCTCGCCATGATGTGCGACATCATCATCGCATCCGACACCGCCAAATTCGGCCAGCCGGAGATCACCCTCGGCACCATCCCGGGTATCGGCGGTACCCAGCGGCTGACTCGCGCGATCGGCAAGTCCAAGGCCATGGATCTCTGTCTCACCGGACGGATGATGGACGCCGCCGAGGCGGAGCGTTCCGGCCTCGTCAGCCGCGTCGTGCCAGTCGACAAACTGATGGAAGAAGCGCTGTCGGCGGCGGAAAAGATCGCCTCGATGTCACGCCCCGCGGCGGCGATGGCCAAGGAAGCCATCAACCGCGCGTTCGAAACGCCGCTGTCGGAAGGCATGAATGTGGAACGCAATTTGTTCCACTCGACCTTTGCGCTGGAAGACCGCTCCGAGGGCATGGCGGCGTTCATCGAGAAGCGCAAGCCGGTGAACAAGAACCGGTAGCCGATCGAAGTTCGCGAATCTTCGTAGGGTGGGCAAAGGCGCGAAGCGACGTGCCCACCATCTCTCATCAATCGCGACGGCAATGGTGGGTACGCTACGCTTTGCCCCCCTACGGGACCTCGCTATTTCATTCGCATCAGCGCCGCGTTGACTAGCGCGCGATAGGCGCGTTCCGCGAACGTCGTTGGCTTGTCGAGGCCGAGCCGGGCCAGGCATTCGCGGTTCGCGGCGTCCGGCGGCTGTGTCATGCCCTGCCACAGCAAGCCGGGCAACGTGAGCGGCGTGCGCTGCGCTTCCCGCAAAAGCTGCAGCGCGGGGATCAGTCGTTGCTCGACCGCGTCAAAATCGCTGCCGAACGGGAATGACGGCAACAGCCCCGCCTCGCGCGCCGGCTTCAAGGCCTGCGTGATCCGTTCCGGAAAGTTTTCGCGGTGGCTGCGCGGAATCTCAAACTTCTTCTGCAGCTTGCCGGCATCCTTGGCGGTCCTGGCCAGTTCGTCCTGGAAACGGGAGTCTGTGATCGCCAGCATCGCCGCGATGGTCTCGGCGTCCGATTTGCCCCTGACGTCAGCGACGCCGTATTCGGTGACGAACAGGTCGCGCAGATGCCGCGGGATGGTCTGGTGGCCGTAACTCCAGCGCAGGTTGGAAAGCGTCTTTCGTCCCGACTGCCGGGTCGCGTCCAGCGCGATGACCGAACGCGCGCCCTCGAGCTCGAACGCCTGCGCGACAAAATTGTACTGGCCGCCGACGCCGCTAATGACCTGGCCATCTTCGAGGCCGTCGGAAACCGCGGCCCCCATCAGGGTTGCCATCATCGCGGTGTTGACGAAGCGCGCGTCGATCCGTGCGCGCCGCTTGGCGTCCTCGTCGCCATAGAGCTGGTTGGTGAAGGATACCGGCATCATCTGGATGCGCGCGAGTTGCTCGGCCGACATCTCGCGCAGCGCGCGATAGAACGATTTTGGCCCGAGGAAGAATGCGCCGTGCAGTGTCACGCCATCGACCTCGCGCGTGAGAATGCCCGCATTGATGAGGCCGAGAAACGCTTCGATCAGCATTTCGCTGACCCCATATAGCCCCTTGCCAAACGGTCCGCTCTCCGCGGGATCCGTTCCCGGTACAAGCCGCTTCATGATCGCATGGAACTGCGCGTTGTCGCGGTGACGAACGATCAACCCCTGCGCCAGCGCATCGCCGACCTGCCCGATGCCGATCTGCAAGGTGCCGCCGTCGGGCACGAGACGGGCGACATGAAGCCCGATCGCGTATTTGGTGTCACTGACCGGCTCGGACGGCGGAGCGAACAGCGGAAATTCGGTCGCAGGGCTATCGAGAACCGCCGAAAACTCATCCGCCGGCAGGTCGCCGGCGCCCGGCATGAAGGGCAGCTCGGAATTAACCTGGCCGATCAGCTTGAACGATGCCAGACCCTCGTTCCGTGCACGCAGGATGTCGAGCGTGGTGTCGGTATTGCAACTCAGGCTGTAACGCGTCACGCCGTCGACCACGCGTTTCGCAATTAGTTGGGCGACGACGTTCAGCCCGCGCGCGAGCAGATAGGATGAGGCGTGGGTATAGTTCGCGGAGATGTAATGCTGCTGCGCATACGGCACGCGCAACCATTTGCCGGCGAGGAAGAAGAATTCGATTACCTCGACGTTGGGCGGCAGCTCGCCGGCATGCAGCGCGCTCGCATAGGCCAGGTCGGGATACCCGCCGAACAGGCGATTGATCACCGGACCGATGAAGCGCCGTTCGAGCAGGCTCGACGGCCGCGGTTTTTCCAGCGTCAGCGCCGAGAACAAGGTTAGCTTGATCGAACGATCGGCGGCGGCGCGTGCATACAGCGCGTTGACGACATGATTGGCTTTGCCAAGCCCGAGAGGCAAGCCGACCACGAGGTTGGTTCCGACATCGCGGATGATATGCTCCGCGATCGCTTCGGGGTCGGAAAACAGCTTTGGCATCAGTTGAGGAACCGGAGCATGACTGGAGTGCCAACCGCCCCGAATCGGACGCCAGCCAGCGAAGGTTAATCGATTTACCGTTGAACTTCGTCTGTGACGAACCGGCAACAGCCAAGCGCTGAATTCACTGAATTAATGTACTGATGTCGCGCGGCAGTTTGCCTGTGGCGGAGACGCCGCCTAAACAGGTAGAGGAGCCGAGGATGTCGGCGGGGGCGGGCAAACCATGCATGATCCGGAATGACGGGTGACCGGCGTTCCCTGAATGTCATGCTCAAACAAGCAGCTTGAGCGCGGTGGCTCGAAGCAGGGTTATCACGTTCGTGTATTGGCTACGGAATCACATGGCTGGGCGTGCCGCTAGGATTGGCCACGTTGATAGGCGCTTGCTTCGATCGGGCATTCGCCTTGCGGCGGCTTGCTTGGCGTTGGCGGCCTCGGCGGCGCATGGCGAAGGTCTTCCCGAAGCGCTGACCAAGGCCTACCAGACCAACCCCGCGCTCAACGCCGAACGCGCCCGCCAGCGCGCCACCGACGAGAACGTGCCGCAGGCGCTTTCCGGATACCGGCCGCAGATCCTCGCGACGCTCTCCGCCGGTTTCCAAGCGGTGCGCAACCTGCTTCCCGACAACACGATCCAGTCGGCGAACCTGAAACCCTGGACGGTCGGCGTGACCGTGACCCAGACGCTGTTCAACGGGTTCAAGACCGCCAACAGCGTCCGCGTCGCGGAACTGCAGGTGCAATCCGGACGCGAGGCGCTGCGCAATGTCGGCCAGGGCGTGCTGCTCGATGCCGTCACCGTCTATACCAACGTGCTCGCCAACCAGTCGCTGGTCGAGGCGCAACGCGCCAACGTCGCCTTCCTGCAGGAAACGCTCGGCATCACCCAGAAGCGCCTCAATGCCGGCGACGTCACGCCGACCGACACCGCGCAGGCCGAGGCGCGCCTCGCCCGTGGCCGCGCCGATCTCAACGCCGCCGAGGTCAATCTCGCGGTCAGCCAAGCGACCTATGTCCAGGTGATCGGCAACGCGCCCGCACAACTCCGCCCCGCCGAAACCGTCGACCGCCTGGTGCCGCGCAGCCGCGACGACGCCACCGGGCTTGCCTTCCGCCAGCATCCCGCAGTAATGGCGGCGAGCTTCGACTTCGACGTCGCCACCACCACGATCCGCGTCGCCGAGAGCAGTCTGATGCCGACGATCACGCTGCAGGGCAGCGCCAGCCGCGCCAAGCAGTCGGACCCGACGCTCGGCACGTTTGGCACCGACCAGGCCTCGGTGACCACCCAGTTGAACCAGCCGATCTATGATGGCGGCCTAGCCGCCTCGCAGACCCGGCAGGCGAAGGAAATCGCCAGCCAAAGCCGGCTGGTGCTGGACCAATACCGCAACCAGGCCCGCACCGCGGCGGTCGGCGCCTGGGTCGCCAACGAAGGCGCCAAGGTTGCGGTCACGGCCTCCGAAGCCGAGGTCCGCGCCGCCACCGTTGCCCTGCAGGGCGTGCAGCGGGAAGCGGCCGGCGGCCAGCGCACCACGGTCGATGTGCTGAACGCGCAGCAGGACCTGATCCTGGCCAAGGCGCGGCTGATCGGCGCGCAGCGCGACCGCGTGATCGCCTCCTACACGCTGCTGAGCGCCGTCGGCCGACTCGACGTCAAGAACCTCGGCCTCAACACGCCGGACTATCTCCCGGAAGTCCACTACCACCAAGTGCGGGACGCCTGGCACGGCCTGCGGACACCGTCGGGGCAGTAACTGGCACGCGTCATTCCGGGGCGATGCGAAGCATCGAACCCGGAATCCATCGTGCGGCACGTTATGCCGGTAGATGGATTCCGGGTCTGGTCCTTCGGACCATCCCGGAATGACGGCAAGCGTGTTAACCGGACACTGATCATGACGGGGGTATTCTGTCGCCAACCAATCTTGCTTGCCTCATGCAGCTTCCGTTTCCGCCGCCGTTTCGATCGATCGATTTTGCGAGGCCCCGTGGTAACGAAACTTCTGCGCTGGTCGGGCAACGGCCTGCTGGTCCTGATGCTGGCCTTGATCCTCGTGATCGCCTCCTTCCGCCTCGCCGCGTCGATACGCGAAACCGGCACGCGCTCCCAGCTCGCGCCGCCGACCGGCCAGCTGGTGCCGACGCGTTCAGGCGGCGTGTTCGTGCAGGAGAAGGGTCCGGCCGATGGCGTTCCCGTGGTGCTGTTTCACGGCACGGCGGCCTGGAGCGAACTATGGCGTCACACCAGCGACGCGCTGGCCGCGGCCGGCTTTCATGTGATCGTGCTGGATCTCCCGCCGTTTGGATTTTCCGATCGTCCAGGCAATTATACGCGGCAGGACCAGGCCGCGCGGATCAGCGACGTGCTGGAGGCGTTGAAAGCGCCGCCCGCCATCATCGTCGGCCACTCCTTCGGCGCTGGCGCCGCAACCGAACTTGTGATGCGCCATCCGGATCGGACGCGCGCGCTGGTGCTGGTCGATGCGGCGCTCGGATTGATGGCCGCGCCGTCGGAGGCACCCTGGGTGATCCGGCCGCAATGGATCCGCGAAATTCTGGTGTCGCTGACCATCACCAATCCGGTGGCGACCGAGACGCTGCTCAAATCGATGATCGCGCAAAAAGACCGCGCGTTGCCTGAATTTGTCGCGATCCTGCAATGGCTGCGTAGGCAGCGGGACAGCACAAC
>CADEDX010000007.1:21539-34626 GCA_902826195.1 uncultured Bradyrhizobium sp.
CGCTCACGCCCACCGATACCCCCGCCCGGCCGTATCACTTCCTCCGCGCCTACCCCAACGCGGCCCGCGCGGACCGCACCGCCTATGCGAAACTGGAAATCCCCGTCGCCATCCTGTGGGGCGACAAGGACACGATCACGCCGCTCGAACAGGCGCTGGATCTGCGGACGCTGCTTCCGCCACAAACCCGCCTGACACTGCTGCCCGGGCTCGGCCACATTCCGCAGATCGAAGACCCCGGCATGTTCAACGCCGCCCTGCTCAAGGCGCTTGGAAAACTCTAGAATAGCCCGAGATTCGACACGTCCCGCAGATCGCCGCCGGAGACATCATGGACATCATCAGACTATGCGCCTGGGGCTATGCCGCCCTGCTCGGCTTCGTGATCCTCACCGGCTACATCCCGGCCTTCATCCGCCGCAACGAGATGATCGTCGGCCTGTTCCGCCGCACCTGGTACGCCGACAGGCTGCATCTCGTCTCGGCGCTGTGGGCGGCAGCCGCAGCGATCACCTCGCGCCGCGCCTCGGAATTGTTCTTCCAGTTGTTCGGCGCGTTCTACTTTGCCGACGGCGTGCTCGGCCTGCTCACCGGCAGCGGCTATCTCGACTTCGGCATTTTGATCAACGGCGTCGTCGATTTGCCGCTCGCGACGCGGTTCTTCGCCAATGCCCCGCATCTCGGCCTCGGCGGCGTGGCGATCCTGATCGGCTAGGTGCTGGCGCCGCGGACGCGGTCGGGTGCGCATGCTTAGGTGGTTACGCGGCTTCCTGGCTGTCATCGCGGTCCTGATCGCGCTGACGGTGGCTCTGCCGCTCGTCTACATCGAGGGCACGTGCCGCCCCTCCTCCGCTGCCGTAACGGCCAATGCACCGTCGGTGACCCTGCCGGCGATCGATGAGGCCGGCTACCGGCGCAAGCTGAACAACACCTTTTTCACCTTCCCCGAATGGTACATCGTCTATTCCTTCGAGGATTTCGGCCGCTTCCTCGATCGCGCCAGCGAAAGCCAGTTCGGCTATCTCAACCACATCTTCGGGTTCTGGCGGAGTTTCTGCACCATCAACCGCGCGGTGCCTGCGACGGGTGAATCCCTGACCGAAGTGAAGACGATGATCTACATCATCGGCATCAGCTATTCCGTCGAATACGCCGTCAAGGGTTTCTACGAGAATACCATCGGCCGCGTGTTCGAATGGATCAGGGGCGACAAGCGGACGCCGCAGGACGAATTCGGCCGCGCCGTGTTGCAGGACTATGCGGCTTTTCTCTACACCGTGCCCTGGTACAAATATCCGTTCCGCGAAAAGCTTGACGGGCTGACAGCGATCTCTTCGCCGACGCCGAGCCCGTTGCGTAGCTGGGAGCGCGATTTTGCGCTCGGTGCGGAATATTTCGTCAAGATCGGCTACGCCTGGCTGATCCAGAAGGCGCTCGATGCCGGCGGCGACAACGAGCCGCGCGATATCATGTTCGTGGTCGTAGCATCGCCCCAGGCACTGGCCAAGGAGCCGCGGATCAAGCCGATCCGTGCGCTCGACGCGCAATGGCAACTGGTGCAGGCACCGCGTTACAAGGCGTTCGGCGAAATCCTGCAGGGCCTGCTGGATCAGCGCATCGGCCTTGCCGAGATCGCCGGCAATCACGACATCCTCATTACCGTGATCGCGCCTGATACCGCGAAACTCGACGTCGAGGGCACCACGGAACTATTCTCGCTGGAGCTGGATGCGCGGCCCGGGTTTCGCAGGGCCGGCCTGAAGGCGAGGATCGACCAACTCGTTGACATCAACCGCGACCTCAAGACCAAAGGCGCAAGCATCGAGCACTTCTATGACTACTGAGGGACGTCAGCAGCAGAACCGGACGTTGCCGTTGGGCCGCATCACCGGCGCGACTGCTCTTGTCGTCTTGGGCTGGCTTGCTGTTGTCGTTGCGCTGACTTTTGGATCCGCTCCCGGCAAATCGATGGCCGTTATCGGTCCACAGTCACAAGCGCTAGCCGCGATCACCCGAGCCAACGGCCGCATCCTTGCCTCGAACGACTACGTCACCATCGCGCGTTCCGATGACGCCGGCTTTGTCGCCCGCCTCTATGCAGCGGGCGCGCTGCTGGTCCTGGACGCCGAACAGGCCGGCGGCTGCAGCGGCCTATCACCGTCATTGCGAGCGAAGCGAAGCAATCCATCGTTGAGCTAAGTAAGAGCTGGATTGCGTCGTCGCTTCGCTCCTCGCAATGACGATGAGGTCTACGACGCGTACTTCTGATAAAACGTGTTCGTGAACAGCTCACCCGGATCAAACTTCCGCTTCGCCGCGAAGAAGTCATTGATCTGCGGGTATGAACGCTGCAACTGGTCGTTCGAATAGTACAGCTGATAGGGCAGGAAAAACCTGCCCTTGTGCGCGATGGTGAGGTCGATCAGTTCCTCCGTCGCCTTCTTCATCCGCCGGTTGCCTTCATCGTCCGTGGTCTGGTTGATGTAGAGCACCAGCGAAAACGCCGGCTCCGGCGAGTAGGTCAAAAAGTTGTTTTCCTGATGCACGATGCGCACCGAGGCATTCAGCAAATTGGTCTTGTTGTCGGTCAGCACCTTGCGCATGCCGTCGACGAACGCGACAAACTGGCTGCGCGGGATGAAGTATTCGTGCAGGATGTCGGCGTCGTCAGGTAGCGCGTTGCGCAGGTAAGGCACGGAATCGTGCATCGGGTCGTTGCGGTTGACGAGGCAGGCCTCCGCCGATCCGATCGCCTGCGCGCGTGTCACCGTGCAGTTTTCCATGCGGTGCTCGATGTGCTTTTCCGACAGCCACTTCATCTCCTGGAACAGCGGCCCCTGCTTGGAGAGATTGACGGTCAGCCGGCGCAGCTTGACGCCGGAGACCTCGCCGAGCGGCTGTCGCTTGAAGTCGCTGCCGTCGACCTTGGTGTAGGTATAGAGCAGCAATTCCCTCAGGAACGAGCTCGGCGCGGTGGAGAGATGGCCGTACATCAGGCCGATGTCGGCATTCTTCTCGATCTCGCCGGCGAACAGCGCCGGGAATTCCTTGTAGTCCATCACGCGCCGGCCGGTCTGGTAGACCAAGTTGTCCGCGATATCGAGTTCAGCCTCGATGATCACGCCGAACAGGCCGTAACCGCCGACCACGAGGTTGAACAGGTCGGGATTCTCGGTCGCCGATACCGTCTTCAATGAGCCATCCGCCAGCATCACCTTCATCGACTTGATCGACTTGGCGAGCGCGCCGGCCTGATGGTCCATGCCGTGGGCATTGACCGAGATCGAGCCGCCGACAGTGAAGATATCAGTCGACTGCATCGCTCGCACGGCAAAGCGCGGGTGCAGCGCGTTCTGGATGTCGTGCCAGGTCGCGCCCGGCTGCACCGTGACAGAACGCGCGCTCTCGTTGAGCACGATCTTGTTGAAGCCGCGCATGTCGAGCACGATGCCGCCCTTGCGGAAGGCGTGCCCGCCCATGCTGTGGCGCACGCCGGCGGTCGTCACCGAAAGTTTTTTGTCGCGCGCGAAGGCAAGCGTTTTTGCGATATCATCGACGCTGCGCACGTCCACCACACCATAGATTTCGGTCCTGTTGAGACAGCTCGCATCATTGATGCTGCCGCCAAGCTGCGACCATTTCACGTCCTTCAGCGGCGCGATCGCCTTGATCCGCTCCAGATCAAGCTTCGCCTGCTCGCCGCCGCCGACCGCCGGCCCGCAATCCTTTTCCCCGGTGGGATCGGCGGCCAGCGCCTGCAGCTTGCGATAGCCGTAAACACCGAGCAGCACCACGACCACGGCGGCAACGGACACGCCGGTTTTGAATTGTTGTGAAAATTTTCGCATGAAGTGATTCCAGAGGATGAGGGATGGTCGCGACTAGCAAATGATTAGTCAAATCGAAGCGCCTGCCGGTTCGATAGACCGGCGGCGCGGCCGAGTCGATATTCGTCTGCGGCCGTACGACGGCGCCCTTCCCGCGCCTTACTTCTCCCGATAGTCTGCTGACCGCAGCAAGGGCGACATAACGCCCGGCGCCGAGGAGGAACGCTGAAACCGACAGGCAACGCGCCCGTCCTGACATCGACAATCAAAAACTTATCCAGGGAGAACACCAATGCTGACGCGACGCAGTATGATGCTTGCCTCCATCGCTGCCGGAGTGATGATGCAGGACAGGACCGCCGCCGCCAAAGCGGCACAGCCGGCTACGCCGGTAAATTTCGACGTGCCCGCGGGCGCCTGCGACTGCCACACCCATATTCACCCCGACCCGGCGAAATTCCCGTTCTTCGCAGGCCGCGTCTATACGCCCGAACTGGCTTCGCCGGAGGAAATGACCGCGTTGCACAAGGCGCTGAAGATGGAGCGCGTGGTGATCGTGACGCCCTCGATCTACGGCACCGACAACTCGGCCACCCTGTTCGGCATGGCGGCGCGCGGGCCGACCGCGCGTGGCGTTGCCGTGATCGACGACAAGACGTCGGAGAGCGATCTCGACATGATGGGCAAGGCCGGCATTCGCGGCGTGCGCCTCAACCTCGCGACCGGCGGCGTCAACGATCCGAACGTCGCCCGGTCGCGGTTCACGAATGCGGTCGAGCGAATGAAAGCGCGCGGCTGGCACGTGCAGATCTATACCAACACGCCGATGATCACGGCGGTCAAGGACCTGATCATGGCCTCGCCGGTGCCGGTCGTGTTCGATCATTTCGGCGGCGCGCAGGCCGCGCTCGGCGTCGAGCAGCCGGGCTTTTCCGATCTCGTCGACCTCGTGAAGGCGGGCAAGGCCTATGTAAAGATCTCCGGCGCCTATCGCGCTTCGAAGAATGGACCGGACTACGCCGACTGCATCCCGTTTGCGAAGGCGCTGATATCAGCCAATTCCGACCGTATCGTCTGGGGCACCGACTGGCCGCATCCGGACTCCGTGACGCCTGCCGGCAAGCAGATCAGCGATGTCACCCCGCTGCTCCAGATCGACGACGGGCGGCTGTTGAACCAGCTTCCGGTGTGGGCGCCGGATGCAGCGATCCGGAAAAAGATCCTGGTCGACAACCCGGCGCAGCTCTACGGGTTCTGAAGCCCGGCCCCCGACATAGCGGCCCGCTCGACATCGCGCGGGCCGCTCTCGTAGTGACGCAGCCAGTCGCCGGCCTTGCGCAGGCCGCCGAACGGAAACAGGTGAAATCCCGCGATCGGCGCCGTCGCGGCCGCGGGCGCGTCACACAGTCCCCGGACGACCTCGTCCGGACCCGTATCGGTCAGCAGGCGGCCGAACCGGCCGATCTGGGCGCGCAGTGCGCGCATGGAATTGCCGATACCGCAGCGAAGCGCGAACTTTGTCAGCGTCGCCGGCGTAGCTGGACCGGCCAGACCGACGACGACAGGCAGATCGATGGCGGCACGATCGAGTTCTGCGATCCATTGCAGGATCGGCGCGCTCTCAAAGCAGAATTGCGTGACGACATCGACCCGCGTCCCGGTTTGCCGTCCCCAGTCACGCCAGCCTCCCAGGGCTTTCTGCGCATCCGGAGGCTTGAGAAATGGATGCCCCTCGGGATGACCAGCGACGCTGACAGAGGCAATCCCATGCGCCTCGATCAGTCCGCTGGCACAGACATCAAGCGCCGATTTGAACGGTCCTCTTGCCGTGGCGACGTCGCCCGCGATCAGCAGAATGCGCGTGACACCGGCTTCGCCGCGCGCACGGGCCAGGAAATCGTCGAGGGCTTCCTGCGACTTCATTTCGCGCGCCGCGATATGCAGCACCGGATTGAAGCCGGCCCGGCGCAACATGGCAGCCGTTTCGACATTTCGGCGATAATTGTCACCCGGCAGGAATGTGATGGTAACGTCGGTGCCAGGTGCGAAATTGTTGCGCAATTCCGTGAGCTGATGCCCGCGTGATGAGACTTCGACGGAGGCCGATAACAGCATATCGGCCAACCGGGGGGATACGTGCTTCGAGATGGTCACGGTCGCCTCCCCCGATCATGCCGGCGCACGGCGGCGCGAGATCACATAGGTTTCGTCGTTGAACCAGAGGCCGCCGTGCTTCTTCAACACACGGTCGGTGGCTTCGAGGTAGCGGCCGTCGCGGACCACTTCCGACAATCGATTGTCCTCGATCTGCGCGACATAGATGGCGGCGTTCCAGGCTGCGAACAGCGTCGAGGTGCCGATCGGCCCGCTGACCTCGTCCGGCAGCGTGTGCATGCGATAGCGGAAGATCGAGCGCGCGTCGGAGGAGGCGTTGAAATTGTAGTGCCGGGCAGCCGAGCCGAGCTCGTGCTTGACCTGGCGCAGGATGGCGTAACGGTCGGTCTTGAAAGGATCGTCGCCCGGCCAGACCTGGTCGATGATCTCGATGCCCGGGTCTTTGCCGTGCGAATGGATGCCGACCAGCCGCCCGCCCGGCCGCAGCGACTTCACCAGCGGCGTAACAATCTTCGACGCCTTGAATTCCACGCTGGCGCGGGCACGATAAGGCTGCGAGGCGATGACCAGATCGTAATCCGCCGTCACCCGCCCGGGCCGCGGCATGATCGGGTCGAGCAGGAACGAATGATCCTCGCGCCGCAGCGTCAGGATGACAGGCCGCTGATAGACCGGATTGCCCGTGGTCGGGCTGATGCCAGCGCGCCAGTTTTCGGCGAGAAAGCCTTCAAGCTCGCCGATCTGCTCGGCAAAACCATGCGCCGTGTTGCCGGTCAGCGTGACGTCTTTCCAGATCAGGCCTTGCGCCGACGTCACCGAACGCGGCGTCAGCCAAGGTGCCTCGGCGTAATAGAGGTTGGTCACCACCAGCACGGTGGCGGGATGCTCGAATAGGCGGTCAGCCATCTTCTCCAGCATCAGGCGGACGTCCTCGTAGCTAATCTCCTTGGCTACGACATAGAGCGGCATGGTCGGAAACCGCGCGTGCACCGCGCGCATCACCCGTGACAGCACGGTACCGTCGCCGACCCCGGCGTCGAAAATGCGCAGCGCCGGCGGCGCCGGCTGCAGATTGCCGAGTTCGAGCGAAATGCGGTGGCCGACCTCGGTCTTCTCGCTGCAGGTCGAGACGAACAGCAGGTATTTTTGGCGGTTATCGAAGAAGCGAAAACCCGAAGGCGCCACGGCGTTGGCGGCAACCGCAGCGTTCAGCGGCCTTGTAGCCGGTGACGGCTGGCCCGCCGCGGCCGGCGCGGAAGGCAAGTGCTCGGCGAGATAGGCGCGGACCTTGTCGAGCGTGCCGGTGGTGATCCGGGCGCCGTCGCGCAGGCGCGACACCAGCTTGCCATCGTTGACCACCAGCCGACCAAAGGTCGACTCGGCGGTCTGGGTCTGCCGGCAATAGTCGCGAATTTCCCCGAGGATCTGCTCGGCCGTCGGCCCCGATTTGGACGGCTGCGCATGGCCGTTCTGCGGGCTCGTCAATTCCTGGCTTCCCTCGATCCGCATGGTTTTCTCCTGCGGTTATCCCTGCCGGTATCAAGGGACGTCCGCCGGATCGCGTCAACCACAAACCGAGTGGGCAGAGAACATGGGCACGCGCCCATGCATGATCCGGAAAAGTGGAGGCCGGCTCTCCGATAGGATCATGCTCAAAAGAGCAGCAATCAGCGCGCCCGGCGCGAAAACACCGAGATCAGCACCGGCAGCGTCACCAGAATGACGATCGGGGCCAGCATCATCCCGGTGACGACCACGACCGCCAGCGGCTTTTGCACCTGCGAACCGATCCCCTCCGAAACCGCGGCGGGCAGCAAGCCAACGCCCGCCACCACGCAGGTCATCAGCACCGGCCTCAATTGCAGCTCGCCGGTGCGGATCACGGCGCGGATCCGCTCAAACCCCTCGTCGATGAGCTGGTTGTATTGCGACAGGATGATGATGCCGTCCATCACGGCGATGCCGAACAGCGCGATGAAGCCGATCGCCGCCGATACGCTGAACGGAATGTCGAAGATGAACAGCCCTAGCACGCCGCCGAAGATCGCCATCGGGATCACGCTCATGGCCAGCAGCGTGTCGACCATCGAGCCGAAATTGAAAAACAGCAGCACGCCGATCAGGGCGAGGCTGATCGGCACCACGATCGACAGCCGCTTGATGGCGTCCTGCAGATTGCCGAATTCGCCGACCCACTCGACCCGCGATCCAGGCGGAAGCTGGACCTGGGCTGCGACCTTGTCCTGCGCCTCCTGAATGGCGCTGCCGAGGTCGCGGTTTCGGACCGAGAACTTGATCGGCAGATAGCGTTCCTGCCCTTCGCGATAGATGTAGGCGGCGCCCGAGATCAGATTGATCGAGGCGACCTCGCTGAGCGGTATCTGCGTGACCGCGCCGCCCTGCCCGGCGACGCCGATCCGCAAATTGTGGATCGCCTCCGCACTCTTGCGGAACTCGGGCGCAAGCCGGACGATGATCGGAAAATGCCGGTCGCTGCCGGGTTCGTAGAGGTCGCCGGCGGTATCGCCGCCGACCGCGACCTTGATGGTGGCGTTGATGTCGCCGGGCGACAGGCCGTAACGCGCCGCACGCGCGCGGTCGACATCGATCTGGATGGTCGGCTGGCCGAGCGAGGTGAAGACCGCAAGATCAGTGACGCCCTGCACGGTCGCGAGCTGGGCCTTAATCTTGTTGGCGGTGTCGGTCAGCGCCTGCAGATCGTTGCCGTAGAGCTTGATCGAGTTCTCGCCCTTGACGCCCGACACCGCCTCCGAGACGTTGTCCTGCAGATATTGCGAGAAGTTGAACTCCACGCCCGGGAATTTTTCCTGCAGCTGCGCCAGCAACTGCGCGGTCAATTCGTCCTTGTCATGTGTATTGGGCCATTGGCTGTTGGGCTTCAGCGGCGCAAAGAATTCGGCGTTGAACAGGCCGGCGGCGTCGGTGCCATCGTCGGGTCTGCCGTGCTGCGACACCACCGATTCCACCTCGGGCCGCGCGCGGATCATCCGGCGCATCTCGTTGACGTAGGCGTTGCCTTCCTGCAGCGAAATGGTCGGCGGCAGCGTGGCGCGGATCCACAGATTGCCTTCTTCCAGCTTGGGCAAAAATTCCAGCCCGAGGAACCGCGCCAGCACGATCGTCGTCACGACGAGAACGACCGCGCCTGATAGCACGATCTTGCGGTTGGCGATCGCCCAGCGCAGCACCGGCAGATAGAGCCGGTCGAGCTGTTTCACGACCCAGGTCTCGGCCTCATGCAGATGCGAGGGCAGGATGATGGCGCTCAGCGCCGGCGTCACGGTGAACGTCGCCAGCAGGCCGCCCGCCAGCGCGTAGGCATAGGTCCGCGCCATCGGCCCGAAGATGTTGCCTTCGACGCCGCTCAGCGTGAACAGCGGCAGGAAGGCGGCGATGATGATGGCGGCGGCGAAGAAGATCGAACGCGAAACGTCGGCGGCCGCTGACAGAATGGCGTGGCTCTTCATCCCCATCGTGGTCTCAAAGGAAATGTGGCTCTGCTCGGCGGCCGACAGCGCCGTGGTCTGCGTCAACCGCCGGAAGATCGCCTCCACCATGATCACGGTGGCGTCGACGATCAGGCCGAAATCGATCGCGCCGACCGACAGCAGGTTGGCGGATTCGCCGCGCAGCACCAGGATGATGACGGCGAAAAACAGCGCGAACGGGATCGTCGCGCCGACGATCAGCGCGCTGCGGAGATCGCCAAGGAAGATCCACTGCAGCAGCACGATCAGGACGATCCCGACCACCATGTTGTGCAGCACGGTGTGGGTGGTGATGTCGATCAGGTCCTTGCGGTCGTAGATCCGCTCGATCTTGACGCCGGGTGGCAGGATGGAAGAATTGTTGATCTCGTGGACGAGCTTTTCGACCCGGGCGATCGTCGGCGAACTCTGCTCGCCGCGCCGCATCAGCACGATGCCCTGCACGATGTCGTCGTTCTGGTCGAGGCCGGCAATGCCGAGCCGCGGCTTTTCGCCGATCGTGACGTGCGCGATATCGCGGACCAGCACCGGATTGCCGCCGGACTGCGACAGCATGGTGTTGTTGAGGTCGTCGATCGAGCGGATCAGGCCGACGCCGCGCACCACGGCCGATTGCGCCCCGATATTGACGGTGTTGCCGCCGACATTGATGTTGGCGTTGGAAACCGCCTGCAGCACCTGCGGCAGCGTCAGGCCGTTGGCGACCAGCTTGTTGAAATCAACCTGGATCTCGTAGGTCTTGGTCTTGCCGCCCCAGCCGGTGACGTCGACGACGCCGGGCACCGCCCGGAAGCGGCGCTGCAACACCCAGTCCTGCAGCGTCTTGAGGTCGAGCACGCTGTAGTTCGGCGGGCCTTTCAGGCGGTAACGAAAAATCTCGCCGGTCGGGCTGAGTGGGGAGATGGTAGGCTGCGCATTGCCCGGCAGCGGCCCGAGCTGTGACAGCCGGTTCAACACCTGCTGCAGCGCCTCTTCATAGGTGTAGTCGAACGAGAACTGCAGCTTGACGTCGGATAATCCGTACAGCGAGATGGTGCGGATGGTACGCAAGTTCTTGATGCCGGCGACCTGGGTCTCGATCGGGATCGTGATGTAGCGCTCGATCTCTTCCGACGACAGGCCCGGACTTTGCGTCACGATATCGACCATGGGCGGGGTCGGATCGGGATAGGCCTCGATGTTGAGCTGCCTGAACGCGATCAGGCCGCCGACCAGCACGGCAACGAACATGCCAACCATCAAATAACGGCGGTTGACGGCTAGGGCGACCAGGCGATCCATCCGACCGGCGCTTTCAGTAGGGATCAGCTGCCGGACGCGGCGCGGTCGATGAAGAGTGCGCCCTTGGTGACGATCATCTCGCCCGGCTTCAGGTTGCCGACCACCTCGACGAGATCGCCATTGGTGAGGCCCGGCTTGATCTCGCGCAGTTCGATGGTCCGGTCCGGATGCGCGACCCAGATCCGGACCTGGTCGCCTTCATAGATCAAGGCCGTCTTCGGCACGCCGACCGCCGGACGGTCGCCCGCTGAATAAATGGTGACGTTGGCGAACATCTCCGGCTTCAGCACGAAATCCTTGTTGTCGACGGTGGCGCGGACCATGAGCCGGCGCGTCGCCGGATCGATGGCGGTGGCGACGTAGCTGAGCCGCGCCGACAGCGGGCGTCCCGGCAGCGCCAGCACGTTGAAAGTCACCTCCTGCCCGACCGTGACGCTCGCGCAATCGCTCTCGCGAACAAAGGCCGTCATCCACACGGTGGAAAGGTCGCCGATCACATAAACGGGGTCGCTGGCGCCCGCATTGACATACTGGCCCGGGCCGATCTTGCGCTGCACCACGGTGCCCGCGATCGGCGCGAAGATGGTGGTTTCCGGATTGATCAGGCGCTTTTCCTGGAAGGTCGCGATATCTTCGTCGGTGAGGCCGAGGATGCGCAGCTTGTTGCGTGCCGCCTCCATCGCCGTCTGCGACGAGCGCATGTCGTTTTCAGCCTGGACCAGGGTCGCCTGGCTCTGCTGGTAATCCTTCAGCGGAACCGCCCTGCCCTCGAACAGGTCCTTGGCGCGCGTGCCTTGCAGCTGCGCCAGATCGAGCGCGGACTTCGCCTTGTTCATGGCGGCCATCGCGGCGATGAAATCGTTTTGCGCCTGAACGTTGTCGGCAGCCTCGATCACGAACAAAGGCTGGCCCTTGACGACTTGATCGCCCGGCCTAGCCAGCAATTTGGTCACCCGCCCGGCATACGGCGAGAACACCGGCGTCGAGCGGTCTTCATCGATCGCGATCTTGCCTTCGGTGGCGCGTTCGGCGCGAAAGCCGCGTTCGGTCACGGGTTCAATGGTCAGGCTGGCCCATTCGGCAGGGGTCGTCGCGTAGCGCTGCAATCCTTTGCGGGACTGGCTCGAAACCTCGGAATGGCCCGGCTTGGTGCCCCCAATCTTCGCAAAGCCATAGAGGCCCGCGCCTACTGCAAACGTCACCAGCGCCAGGGACATGGCCCGGCGTTTCCAGCTAAACCCCTCCCATTGCTTTATAATTTTATCGAGCATGCGAGCTTGAACCACTCAGCGACGTTTTGCCTCACCTAGTCCGCTAATAGGGCCCAAATGGCGTTTCATACAACATAAAAAACGCTAATGGGCTTGGCGACGAGGTTAAAGTTTGGAGACGTAAGCCTGAACGAGACATGACTGGATCATTCCTGCGCCGGCCATTGCAGCGGATGGCTGCCGAGCGGCATCGCCGGACGGGCCCAAAATGCCGGAGTTTTCGACAGAATCGCGGCGTGTTTGATGGCCCGAAGCCTGCCAAAACCTGAATTGACCTCCTCAAGGAACGGCATTACCGCCTCCCCCGTAAGATCTCGGGTATCGAGGCCGCCGGCGATCCGGCCGAGATTCCACAGCCAGCGTCCGGTCTGCGCCAGCGACACCTGGACGTGCCAGCTTCCACCCTCACGGGCCTGACGCGCCTTGGCCATCATAGCGCCGAACGCCATGAAATATCCGGTGGCGTGGTCGAGCATCTGTGCGGGTAATTCCTTGTGGCTGTCGACACCGGCAGCCTTCCCCTCGGCATGGTTGAATCCGGTCGCGGTCTGCACCAGCGAGTCGAAACCGCGCCGTCCAGCCCAAGGACCCGCGGCACCATAGGCCGACAGCGTGACATAAATGATTCCGGGATTGATGCGCGCGGCATCATCAGGCGAGAAGCCGAAGCCTGCGAGCGCGTGCGGCCGATAGCCCTGTGAAAAGATATCCGCTCCGGCCAGCAGATCGCGCAAGGCGCCGCGGCCCTGTTCGCTCTTGAGTTCGACGAAACTGGTCAGCTTGCCGCGGCCCGTATCGATGGTGAGCCAGGGGATCGCCGGCAGTTCGGGGCCTGATATCAGCAGCACGTCGGCGCCATGCGCGGCGAGCGTCCGGCCCGCCACGGGACCTGCGATCACCCGCGACAGATCAAGGACGCGAATGCCGGCGAGCGGCCGGTCGCCCTTGGGCCACGGTTTCGGCGCCGCCCCGCCGATCTTCGTGATCGAGATCAGCGGCAAGCCGGCGAGCGCCTTGGCATGCGGCGTCGCCGACCATTGCTCGTGCGAGCGCATGAAGGCGACGACGCAGCCGCCGGCATAGG
>CADEDX010000008.1:0-15983 GCA_902826195.1 uncultured Bradyrhizobium sp.
AATGATTGGCGCCGGCCGGGGCATCGCTGAAGCGGAATTTGAGGTCCGACGTCGCCTCGATCTTGCGCAGCACTTCGAGCGCCGGCGCCATGACTTCGGGGCCGATGCCGTCGCCGCCGAGCACGGCGATGTGGAGTGCATTGTTCGCGGACATGGGGATTCCTCGGATACAGCTTGCACGAATCTTTTAGGGCTCGTCATGCCCGGGCGTGTCCCGGGCATCCACGTCTTTACCGCGGGTATCGGCAAGAAAGACGTGGATGGCCGGGACAAGCCCGGCCATGACGGAGAACGTCAGGACCTACGGCGTCAGAACCGCGCGGCCGACCAGCTTGCCCTTTTGCAGGTCCATCAAGGCTTCGTTGGCTTTCGCCAGCGGCATCGTCGTGACCGGAATCGGCTCGATCATCTTGTTGCGGACGAGATCGAGCAATTCGGCGGTTTCACGCAGGTTGCCTACATAGCTGCCCTGGATCGTAATCGCCTTGATCGGGATCAGCGGCAGCGCCCAGGGCGCGCCGCCGCCGAACAGGCCGACGATGACGAGCTTGCCGCCCTTGGTCAGGCAGTCGAAACCGAGCTGGGTGGTCTGCGCGTTGCCGACGAGATCGATCACGGCACGGATCGGTCCGCCTGCCGCCTTCGCCAGTTGCTCCAGCGCATCCGGCGCCTTGCCATCGACGGTGGCGAGCGCCCCGGCGGCTTCGGCGGCCTCGCGCTTGCGCGCATCGATATCGACGACAATGGCGCCCTTGCCGCCTATCGCCTTCAAAAGCGACAGCGCCATCAGGCCTAGCCCGCCGGCGCCGAAAATGACGATCGGCGAATTCAAGGCGAACTCGACCTTCTTCAGCGCGCTGTAGGTGGTCACCCCGGAACAGGCGTAGGGCGCCGCGGTGACGGGATCGAGCCCCTTCAGGTTCAGGAGGTATTTTGGATTCGGCACCGTCATGTGATCGGCATATCCGCCGTCGCAATAGACGCCGAGCGCATTCGGCTTGACGATGCACATGTTCTCGTCGCCGCCGACACAAGTCTCGCATTTGCCGCAGCCGAGCCAGGGATAGACCAGCGCAACGTCGCCCACCTTGAGGTTGCCCTTGTCGACCGCGGTGACATCAGGTCCGAACGCCACTACTTCGCCCACGGTCTCATGACCCATGGTTCGCGGCAGCGACACGCCGCGGTCCTTCAACGACAGTGGCTTGCGGCCATGGCCTAGATCATAGCCGCCTTCCCAGATGTGAAGGTCGCTGTGGCAAACGCCGGCCGCCTTCACCCTGATCAGCACCTGCGTACCCGTGGGCTGCGGCGTCTCCTGGTCCACCTCCTTCAGGGGGGCGTTGAATTCGGCGACCTGAAAGCTCTTCATCGCTTCTCTCCGTCATTCCTGTTCTTCAAAAGCATTTCTTGCGCGAACATTGCCACGTCTGCCCGATCGAGACAAACAGCGGCTGACTTCCGGTAGTCAGATCAGCGGGTGATGGCAAGCCACGAGCTGACCAGGCGCCACAGCGCGCAGTTCGGGTATTTCGTCGCTGCAGCGCTGATCGGCGCGCGGGCAGCGGGTACGGAACCGGCAGCCAGACGGCGGCGCGATCGGCGATGGCGGCTCACCGACCGGAATGGTCTCGGTGGGCCGGACGTCTGGATCCGGCACCGGGATCGCTTCGATCAGCAGTGCGGTATAGGGATGCGCCGGCCGGGCAAAGAGCTGTTCGGAGGGGCCAACCTCGCACAACCGGCCGAGATACATCACTGCCACGCGGTCGCTGACCGCCTTCACAACGGCGAGATCGTGGGCGATGAACAGCAGCGTCAGGCCGAAACGGCCTTTCATCTCTTCGAGCAGGTTGAGGATCTGGGCGCGGATCGAAACGTCGAGCGCGGAGACCGGCTCATCGCAGACGATGAACTCCGGATTGAGAATAAGCGCGCGCGCGATGCAGATACGCTGGCACTGCCCTCCGGAGAATTCGTGCGGCAGCCGTCCCACGACCAGGCTCGGGTCGAGTCCGACCGCGCTCATCACCTCGTGGACGAGCTTTTCTCGTTCCGCCGCGTCCTTGACGCCCGCGATCACCAGCGGCTCAGCGACGATGTCGCCGATCTTGCGACGCGGGTTCAGCGAGGCGATCGGGTCCTGGAAGATCAGTTGCACGCGCCGGCGCATCTGGCGCAGTGCGTCGCCCTGCATCGTCGTGAGATCGTGACCGTCGAACAGGACGCGACCTGAAGTCGGCCGCCGCAGCTGCAGAACCGCGCGGCCGAGTGTCGACTTTCCGCAGCCGGACTCGCCGACCAGCCCCAGCGTCTCGCCACGCGCAATCTGCAAGGATACGCCGGACACGGCATGAACGATCTTGGCGCCGACGGGATATTCCACCACCAGATCGTCGACGGCGAGCAGCGGTTCGTTCGGGTTGGCTTGCACGGCTTGCAACATCACGCGCCGGCCTCCGCATGAATCCCGATCGGATGGAAGCAGGCGTACACATGTTCGGGGGACTCGGCTTGCGTCAATGCCGGTTTCTCGGTGTGGCAGCCGGCCGCCGCATAACGGCAGCGCGGCGAGAACGAACAGCCCTGCAACGGCCGGGTTGGATCGGGCGGACGCCCGGAGATCGCCGGCAGCGGCGTGTGCGGCGCGGTGTCGAGCCGCGGAAGGGCTGCGAGCAGCGCTTCGGTATAGGGCATCCGCATTTTCTTGAACAAGGCCGGCGTCGGCGCGCGCTCGACCACCCGGCCGGCATACATCACGGCGACGTCATCGGTGCGGCCGGCGACGACGCCGAGGTCGTGGGTGATCAGGATCATCGCCATGTGGCGGCGGCGCTGCTCGCGCGCCAAGAGATCGAGGATCTGCGCCTGGATCGTCACGTCGAGCGCCGTGGTCGGCTCGTCCGCGATCAACAGCCTTGGTTCGCAGGACAGCGCGATCGCGATCGCCACGCGTTGCCGCATGCCGCCGGAAAGCTGGTGCGGATACTGCGCCAGCCGCTGCTCGGGCGCAGGGATGCCGACGGCCGCGAGCAACTCGACGCTGCGCCTGGTCGCGCTGGCATCGTCGAGTTCGAGATGCTCCTGCAGCGTCTCGATCAGTTGCGTGCCGATCGTGAGCACCGGGTTGAGCGAGGTCATCGGATCCTGGAACACGACCGCCAGCGAACGCCCGCGCAGCTTCCGCAGTTTCTCCGGCGCGAGCTGCAGCAAATCCTGCCCGTCGAACATCACGCGGCCGGAGAGCTTTGCCTTCTTCGGCAGCAATTGCAGGATCGCACGCGACAGCATGGTCTTGCCGCAACCGGATTCGCCGACGACGCCGAGCGTCTGCCCGGCACCCACCCTGAGGTTGACCCGATCCACAGCGCGCAGATTGCCGCGCGGGGTCGGCAGGTCGACCTGAACATCCTCGACCGAAAGCAGCCCGTTATCAGTCACAGCGCGCCCTGCCGTGGGTCGGTCAAGGCCCGCAAGGCGTCGCCGACCAGATTGAACGCAAGCACCGTGAGGAACATCGCCGCGGCCGGCAGGAAAGCGAGGCGCGGCGCCACCTCGAGGCTTTCGCGCCCCTCGCCGATCATGCTGCCCCAGCTCGAGATCGGCGGTGGCACGCCGAGGCCGAGGAACGACAGCGAGCCCTCGACGACGATGATGACGGCGACGCCGAGCAGGAAAAATGCCGCGAGCGGCAGCATGACGTTGGGCAGCAACTCGCGCAGCAGGATTCGCGCATGCGTCGCTCCCAGCGCTTGCGCTGCGATTACGAATTCCCGCCTCGCCAGCGTCAGCGTCGACGCCCGCGCCACCCGCATGAAGGCCGGCACGCTGAGCGCGCCGAGAATGAGCGTAAGGTTGAAAATCGACTGGCCCAGATAGGCGGTCACGGCCAGCGCCAGGATCAAGGGCGGGAACGCCAGCAGCACATCCATGCTGCCGACCACCAGCGACTCGAACCGGCCGCGAAAATAGCCGGCGAGCATCCCGAGCGCACCGCCGAACACCAGTCCGATCACCGGCGCGCATACGCCGACGACCAGCGATATCCGCGCGCCATGGATCAGGCGCGAGAGTTCATCGCGGCCGAGGCCGTCGGTGCCGAGCCAATGCTCGGCTGAAAACGGCGCCCGCCGCTCCAGCATGTCCATGTCGGTAGGGCTCGGCAGCGGCAGGACGTTTGCAAACACCGCCACCGCACACACGAACACCAGCCAGCCGATCGCGGCCCAGAATAGCACCCCAAGCTTTCGACCCTTGCGCGCCGGCTGGGTGACGGCCTCCTCAGCGACGTCGAGTTCAAGCGTGGCCATGGCGAATCCTGGGATCGAGAACGGCGTAGAGCAGATCGACGATGAAATTCATGATGACGAAACCCGCACCTACCAGCAGCACCACCCCTTGCAGGATGATCAGATCTCGCGTGAGAATCGAACCGATCAGGAGCCGCCCGATGCCCGGCAGGGCAAAGATCGTCTCGACGATAACAGCGCCGCCGATCAACCGGCCGATATTGATGCCGGTAATCGTGACCAGCGTCAGCGACGACGGCTTTAGCGCGTGCACGAACAGGATCCGCGAGGCCTTCAACCCCTTGGCCTTGGCCAGCGAAATATAGTCCTCCTGCAGGGTTGCGATCATGTCGGATCGCAGCACGCGCATGATGCCGGGCCATTCGGCCAGCGCCAGCGTCAGTGCCGGCAGCACCATGAACCGCAGGTTCGCGGCCGGGTCTTCGGTAAAGGGCACGTAGCCGGTCGCCGGCAGCCAGCGCAGTTCGACCGCGAACAGATAGATCAGCAGGATCGCCGACAGGAACGTCGGCACCGACAGCATGCCGAAAGCCGAGCCGGTCATGAAGCGGTCAAACGGACCGCCGCTGCGCGAGGCGCAGACGATCGCAAGCGGCACGCCAATCGCCAGTGCGCCGACCTGCGCCAGCAGCATCAGCTCGATCGATACCGGCAGCCGCTCGACGACTGCCTGCAGCACCGTCTGGCCGGTGCGGAACGAGCGACCGAAATCGCCCTGCAGGACGTTGCCGAGCCAGCTTAGATAGCGCCACCAGATCGGCTGGTCCAACCCCATGTCACGACGCAACGCCGCCACGTTCTCCGGCGTCGCCTGATCGCCGAGGATCGTGTAGGCGAGATCACCCGGCAGCAGCGACGCGATGGAGAAGGTCAGCAGCGAAACCGCAATCAGCACCGGCAGCAGATAGAACAGCCGGCGTGCGACGAAGAGCGCCATCGGCGGCTATTCCTTCCAGGCGCGCGATACGTCGATCACCCCGCTGTACATCTTGGGCAGGCCCTTCAGCTTCGCGCTCGAGATCGCGTAGTACGTGTTCTGGAAGGTCCAGAACCAGATCGCCTCCTTGTTGATCAGCCGCGAGATCGCGCAATAATCGTCGATGCGCTGGGCCTGATCCGGCGTGTTGCGCGCGTGGTCAAGCAACTTGTCGAGCTCCGGGTTGGAATAGTTGGCGAGCGCCACCGGGCTTCCGGTCTTGAAGTTGGCGTACATCTGGATGTCGGGATCGGCCAGATCGATAATGCGCCATGGCGTGAGCTGGAACTGCCGCATGAAGGCGCGCGGCGGAATCGTCGCCTGGTCGACCTGCTCGATCTCCATGTTGATGCCGGCGCGCTTCCACAATTGTTGCAGCACCTGACCGACGGTACGTCCGCGCGGCGTGGCCGTGACGAGCATTTTGAACTCGACGGGCTTGCCATAGTCCTTGATCAGCGCCTTGGCCTTGTCGAGGTCTTCGGGGAGCGCGCCGTCGTCCTTGCACTTGACCCAGGAACCATCGCCGTAGGGATTGCTGGCCGGACGAGAAAGACCGTTAGTAATCGCCTGCGACATCTTCTTGCGGTCAAGCGACATGACGATCGCCTGGCGCACGCGCACATCGTCGAACGGCGGCGTCTTGGTGTTCATGGCATAGACCGCGGCCCCCGAACCAGCATAGGTGTGCACGGTGAGCTTGGAGTCCTTTTGCGCCTTCTGAATGTTGTCGGCGGAATATTCGTCGTCCCAGATCAGGTCGACCTCGCCGGATTGTAGGCTCGCGAAGCGTGACTGCGCATCGGGCAGCGGCTTCAACGTGATGCGGTCGAAATAGACCTTGTCCTTGTCCCAGTAGTCCGGATTTTTCTCCAGGATCATGCGGTCGCCCGCAGTCCAGGATTTCAGGATATATGGGCCGGTGCCGACGGGATTGCGGTTGTACTCGTCGCCCTTGGCTTTCCAGGCCGTCGGCGAGTGAACCGCCTGGTTCGAACTCGCATAGGAAATAATGGCAGGTAAGTTCACCGACGGGTCGTTGAGGTTGAAAACCAATGTTAGTTCGTCGGGCGCCTGCACGTCTTTAGTGCCGGAGATATAGAAGGCACACCGACACTTGTTGGCGGGATCCTTCTGACGGTCGAAGTTGGCCTTGTAGGCTTCCGCATTGAACGGGGTGCCGTCGTGGAATTTGACCCCGGGGCGCAGCTTGAAGGTCCAGGTCTTGAAATCGTCCGAGCTAGACCAGGACAGCGCGAGCTTCGGCTTCACCTTTCCGTTGGCGTCGAGCGTGGTGAGCGTATCGAAGATCGCGGAAGATGCTGTCAGTGCCGCGGTATCGTAGACACCGACCTTCAGCGGATCGAAGCCGGGGATGTCGAGCTCGAGGCCGACCGTGATGCTGCCACCCGCTTTCTGCGCAGCGGCAGGCGTGACCGACAACGCCATCGAGAATCCCGCCACAAGAAATATCCGCGCGAGCGCGCTCGAACAGGTCGCCGCCTTCATTGATGTCCTCCCGGTATGTCATTCGTCCGGTGCTCCGGATCGTCGATTTGCTTCGGGCGAGATTGTCCGGAAACGCCGTCGCGGGCAAGGGCGTTTGCAAGCCGCGGATGAAAAGCCGCAGGATTGACACCCTTGCGTCGCGACGGGCCTTCAGCCGTGAGCTGTGACCCGCGCCTTGCCGGCAAAGGATGCGATCTCCTCCTCCGACAATCCGGTCTCTTTCAAATAGGCACGTGTATGTTCGCCAAGCGTCGACATGCGCCTGGCCGCCGATACCCTCGCGCCGGACATCCGGAACGGCAGGTTCAGCACCTTGAACGTACCACCACCGTCCTCGACCTCGACCAGTGCGTTGCGATGGGCGATCTGCGGATCGCGAAGCGCTTCGGCAACGGTGCGATAGGCCGACGACGGTACGCCATGCGTGTTGAGCGCGGCGAGGCACTGAGCGGTTGTCACCGTGCGCGACCACGCCTCCACACCTTCAATCAGGCTCACCCAGTTGTCGCGTCGGTCAGCATATTTCGCAAAGCGCGGATCGCTCACCCACTCCGGGTGACCGATCACCTGCATCAGACTCTGGAAGGTTTTCTCGCTGGCGATCGCTATCATCACGTAGCCATCCGTGGTCTCGATCGGACCGAACATCGGCCGCTGCGTCGGCTTCACCTCGAATTGCGACCACTGCACTTCGTTCAACGTGAGGCTCAGCATCGATTCCAGCATGGAGACGTCGATGTGCTGGCCCTGCCCGGTCGCGTCGCGCTGATAGAGCGACGCCGAGACGGCGCCGAATGCGTAAACGCCGGTGAGCACGTCGGCATGATAGATGCCGCAATAATCCGGGCGGCTGCGGCCCGGCTGGTACGCCAGATGCGCCATCTCGTAGCCGGAGGCCGCATGGATCACGGGGGCATAGGCCGGCAGTTCCGCCGATGGACCGGTCTGGCCGTATCCGGAGATCGAGCAATAGATCAGCTTGGGGTTGGTCTCGTGCAGCGAGGCATAATCGAGCTTCAATCGCCGCATCACGCCGGGCCGGAAATTCTCCACCAGCACATCTGCAGTCGCGACCAGCCGCCGTACCGCCTCCAGGCCCCAGGCCGACTTCAAATCTAGGACGAGGCTGTTCTTGCCGATATTGAGCTGGCCGAACGCGGTCGAGCAATTATTGCGGACCGGGGGGCGGGTCCGCATCGTCTCGCCTTCCTCGGTCTCGATCTTGATGACCTCCGCTCCCATATCGGCGAGCATTCGTGTACAATGCGGTCCGGCGATCGTCGTCGAGAAATCGAGGACCCGCAGGCCAGCGAAACAGCCTGTCAAATTCCTCTGATCATTGCCGGCTATGGTCATTTCGTAACGCTCCTTCGTGGCCTTCGCGGCCTTTGGTTTTGTTGGCGGTCGTGACCCTGGATTGCGTCCCGTCGACAGGGAAGCCAGTCGCTTAGGAACGACCGCGCGGAGCGAGCGTTATGTTCTCGGGAAGTTGGACCCATTCTTGCATCTGGTCCTTCATACATAGTTTCCCTTGGTTTCTTTACGGCGGCTGCGAGGACGTTTCCCTTGAGGGTCTTGTTCGTTACCACGGAAATGGATGACTTCATCCGGGTTGGCGGTCTCGCTGCGGTTTCCGCCGCACTACCCCGGGCCTTACGGCGCTGGAGCGATGTCCGGATCATGCTGCCGGGCTACCGGGATGTCGTCGAACAGCTCACACACGTTGAAATCGTTGGAGAATGCCCCACCCTGGCGGAGATGCCTTCCTGTCTTCTCGGACGGGCGTCCACCCAGGATGGCTTACCGGTCTATGTGCTGTTATGTCCGCAACTCTATGACCGGCCGGGCAATCCCTATGGCGACGAATCAGGACAGGATTGGCCGGACAACGACATCAGGTTCGGCCGCTTCGCCTCGGCCGCGGCCGAGCTGGCCGCAGGCAATCTTGACAAGAATTGGGCAGCCGACCTAGTCCACGCCAACGACTGGCAGGCTGCGCTCGCCCCTGCCTATCTGGCGTGGCGCGGCTCGAAGGTTCCCTCACTCCTGACCATCCACAATCTGGCCTACCAGGGTCTGTTTCCTCAGGAATCGCTGCGGCGGATCGGCGCGCCGGAAAGCTCCTTCCACATTGATGGGCTGGAATTCTACGACCATGTCTCGTTCCTGAAGGGCGGACTGGTCTATGCGTCGCACCTGACCACCGTAAGTGCGACCTACGCCAAGGAAATCACGACGCGTGAGCTGGGCTGCGGGCTCGAAGGCCTGCTGCAGCGCCGCTCCAACGCTTCGGAGCTGACCGGCATCCTGAACGGCATCGACGAAAGCTGGGATCCCAGCGCCTGCGCGCAGCTGGCGCAAACGTTTGCCCCCGGCGACTGGGAGGGCAAGCAGGCAAATTCCGACTACGTCCGCAAGCAATTCGGCCTGGCGCTGTCGCGCGGTCCGCTGTTTGGACTCGTCGCCCGTCTGGTGCACCAGAAAGGCGTCGACCTCGTGCTGTCAGCCGCCGACGAGATCATCGAAGCGGGCGGGCAGATCGTGGTGACCGGCAGCGGCGAGCCGCAGATCGAACAGGCACTGGTCGACGCGCACCGCCGCAGGCCGGATGCGATCGGCGTCGCGATCGGCTTCAACGACGCCCAGGCACGGCGGATTTTCGCCGGCAGCGATTTCACGCTGATGCCGTCGCGCTTCGAGCCGTGCGGACTGAGCCAGATGTATGCGCAGCGTTTCGGATCGCTGCCGATCGGGCATCAGACCGGTGGGCTGGCTGAAACCATCAAAGACGGCGAAACCGGCTTCTTGTTTCCGCAGCCGTCGGCGGAATCCTTCCTCGGCGGCGTCCGGCGCGCGTTCGATGCTTTCCGCGCCAAGGACCGCCTCGATGCGATGCGGCGTAGCGCCATGGCGCGGTCGTTCAGCTGGGATCTGTCAGCCGCCTGCTACAGCGCACTGTATCGCAAGACCATCGGGCCTTCAATCATCGCGTAATACGGCCTATTCGCCGTCAGGCACCCGCCGCGTTTCCGGCATGAACAGCCAGATCACCGTCAGCCCAAGCGCTGCGATGCCGGCCAGTCCCATGAAGGCCGTGCTGCTGCCAAACTTGTCGCTGACGTAGCCGGCCAGCACAGTACTCAGCGACGCGCCGATGCCGGTCGCGGTTCCGACGATGCCCTGCGCGAGATTAAAGTGGCCACTGCCGTAGGCGACGTCAGCCACGATCAGCGGCACCATCACGCTGAGCACCGCCGCAGTGATGCCGTCGAACACCTGCACCGCGACCAGCAGATAGGGATCGCTCACCACCGAAAACAGCAGCCCGCGGATCGCCAGCGCGCCGAATGCCAGCAGCAGCAACGGCCGCCTGCCCCACGCCTGCGCCTTGCGGCCGACCGAGGGCGAGGCCAACGCGACGATGGCCTGCGGCACGATAATGCAGGC
Source organism: uncultured Bradyrhizobium sp. (assembly GCA_902826195.1). Classification (GTDB taxonomy): domain Bacteria; phylum Pseudomonadota; class Alphaproteobacteria; order Rhizobiales; family Xanthobacteraceae; genus Bradyrhizobium. Next base: position 10,243 of record CADEDX010000008.1, read on the forward strand.
CGCGATCAGCACCGGCGCCCATTGGCTCGACCGCGTCGTGACGACGCCGGCCATCAGCGGCAGCATGGCGGCGTTGGCCAGTTGGAACAGCAGCACGCCGCCGGCAAAGATCAGCAGCGGGCGCTGGCGCAGCAAATGAAATACGCTAGTGGCTTCCGCGTCGGAAACTTCGCACGGGGCAGAACCGTGGCTTTGCGCCACGTCGATTTCCTGCTCGCGGATGCGGGAGAGCGCGAGCAATGTCGGAATGGCCAACAGGAAGGTGACGATAAACACCGCCTGGTTGGATAACAGATAGCCCGTCGCTCCCATCAGCGCCGCCGCCGAGCCGTTGCCGAGCGACGCGAAGCGGGCATTGCGCCCGAGGCGCTCTCCCATGGCAAGCGGCCCCACCAGTCCGAGGCTGATCGCCGCAATCGCCGGGCCCAGCACGCAGCTCGCCAGCGCGTGCAGAATGGCCGCTGCCGTCACCACTGGAAAGATCGGCCATAATGCATAGGCCAGCGCGGCGCAGCCGATCGCGGCGACCGCCAGGCCTGCCACCTTCCGCTCGGAACGCGCGGCATCGACGATGGCGCCGCCCGGCATCTGCCCGAGCAGGCCGATGATACCGCCGATCGACAGCACGAAGCCGATCTCGACCTGCGTCCATTTCTGCGTGGTCAAATAGACCGCAATGAACGGGCCAAAACCCGTCTGGACGTCGGCGAGGAAGAAGATGAACCAGTCGAGCCCGCGCTGGCTTTGGCGCGACGGCTTTGGTTTGCCGCCCGCCGGTCCGGGCAGCGGCACTACGCTGCCTGGACCGGCGGGTCGCCCGTGACCAGCGCCGTCAATCCGATCGAAGGATGGGGATGGACGTGCAACCAGGGCCGCTGCTCCTTGTCTAGCTGTGCTGTTCCTGCCAACGCTTGCCGGTCGCCCCGAGCAAACTCGGCGCTACCCTTCCGGATCCTGATCTACTTGTCGAAATCCCACGGCTGCAGACGGCCGGCCGCGCCGAGCACGATGACCGGCGAGTCTTCCTTGTATTCGGGTGCTGCCGAGACCTGGGCCTTGGTCAATTCGAGCGTGATGCTGTCGCGCTTGTTGGCGACGCCGCCGAAACGCAGCGCGCCCCAGTCGACGACGATCTTGCGACTGCCGACGCCGAGGAAACCGCCGAAATCGATCACTGCGGCGCGCACGCTGCCTTCACGATCCACGATCACATCGACGATGCGCCCCATGTCCTCGTTCGCCGCGCTGCGGACTTCGCGGCCGAGGATACCATGCGCATCCCGGGCGCCGATCACCGTGACCGACGCCGGCCGCGCGGGCTCTTTTGCTGCATCCGGCGCCGCAGCCCGGCTTCCCTGCGGCGCGCCGGTATCGTCCGCTGCATACGTCACGGCGCTACCAGAAAGTCCAACAATCAAAAAGACAATGAGAATACCGATACGCACATCGCCTCCTGACCTACGCTTCGTGAGCCGCGCAGGGCTCCTAATGCGTCAATACTATCGACACCTGGATCTGCCCACGCGTGCGTACCACCTCGAGCGAGACTTCATCGCCGTGGCGACGCACCCGCAAGTCGACGCTGGAAGGCCCGAGCCGCAGATCGCGCAACAAGACCTCGTTGAGGAATTCCGGCAGATGCGGATCGCGCAGCCGGATCTCGCCGCGCGCCGCATCGAACTCGAGACCGAGCGCAGCTTCGAGAAGGGTGAATGGTGTTGCACTGGCCCAGGCCTGCGGCGCGCAGGCGACCGGATAGAGCACCGGTCCGCGATGCCTCTCGCGCCGGAATCCGCAGAACAGTTCCGGCAGCCGCCGCAGGTCCATATAGCTCGCGGTATCGAACAGCCCCCTGAACAGATGCGCCACCGAATGCTTCAGACCGTAGCGCGCGAAGCCCAGCGCAATCAGCGCATTGTCGTGCGGCCAGATAGATCCGTCATGATAGGACATCGGATTGTAGCGGGCTTCGCCACGCGCAACGGTGCGGATGCCCCAACCCGAAAAGAACTTCTGACTCATCAAATCGGCGGCGACCCGCCGCGCGCGGTCGGTTCGAATGATGCCGGTAAAGAGGAGCTGTCCCGCATTCGAGGTTCGTACCTTGCAAGGCTGCTTGGCGCCGTCGAGCGCCAGCGCATAGGTGCCAAGTTCCTCGCACCAAAACGCCTCCTCAAAGCGGTTGGCCAGTTGTAACGCCGCGGATTCGAGCTGCACCGCCTGCTCGATCAACCCCAGCCGCCGGGCGCAGCGCGCCGCCAGCCGCTTGCCGGCAAAGACATAGCCCTGAACCTCCGCCAGCGCGATGTAGCCCTCGGCAAGTTGTCCATCGGCGTGAAAGACAGCATCGAACGAATCCTTCCAGCCCTGGTTGGCGAGCCCCTGCTCGGTGGCGCGCTGATACTCGACAAACCCATCCTTGTCAGGATCGCCGGGGCCGTCGATCCATTGCAGCGCCGCCTCGATCGCAGGCCAAAGCTCTCTCAAAGTTTCTTCGTCGCCGGTGCGTTCGACGTAGAGCCCCGCCAGCAGAACGAACAGCGCGGTCGAATCGACGCTGCCGTAATACTGCGCGAACGGCACCTCGCGCAGCGCGGCCATCTCGCCACCGCGCATCTCATGCAGGATCTTGCCGGGCCCGGCATCGGCACGGGCATCCGTGGTCTTGGCCTGGAAGAAGGCGAGCCGCCGCAGCACGCCCTGCGCAATGCGTGGGTCGACCCACAGCATCTGCAACGCGGTGATCAATCCATCGCGGCCGAACGTGGTCGAGTACCAGGGAATGCCGGCATAGGGGTATCGTCCCTGCGGCGTTTCCGTCATCAGCATATTGAGGTCGGCCATCGCCTGGCAAAGCACCTCGTTGAAGATATCGTTCGAGGTCTCGATGCTGGCTGCCCCCGCCGTCGAGCGGCGCATCTCGCGACGATGCGCCAGCAGGCCGCGGAAGAATGGCGCCGACTTCTGCATGATCGGCTTGTTGCAGGACACCGTCACGAACAATGCAGTCGACTCCTGCGGCGCCAGGTCGAAATGAAAGGTTGCCGAGTGGGTGGCGAGCCGGGTCGGCCGCGGCTCGAAATGCAGCGCCGAGATGCGGGTCTGACCGTCGAGCCCGCTATATTCGAGCACGACGTCCGCGGGGCCGAGCAGGCGGCTGGAGCCCACGCCCCGGCGCGGGCGGCGCTCGCCGCGCACCTCGAACAGATCGGCGAAATCATTGTCGAACAGCAGCGTCAAGTCGAAGCCCGCGGGCCGGTCGCCGTGGTTCTGCAAGGCGATTCGCTGGTAGGCCGTGTCGCGCCACAGGAAAATCGAACGCACAATGTGCAGCGTATCCTTCTGCAGCACCAGTCGGCCGTTGCGGTAGACGTCAGAATTGGTGAGGTCGACGGTCAGCGCCGAATTGTCGTCGCGCAAGTTGGAGCCGAGCAGCAACGGCTGCACCTCGTCGAGCACCATCTCCAACCGCGCCAGATAGCGCGTGTCAGCGTTGAACAGGCCATCGGGCCCGCCAGCGGAGGCGCCGATATCGCCGTGGCTGTCCAGTACAATAAAGGTATCGTCGTGCTTGAGTGAGCGACGCTGCCGCGTCGCCGGCCCCGTCATCGGAATGTAGAACGGCGATTCCGTGACGTTCTCAGACTCATCGATCGCAACTAGGTGACTGACTTCCGCCGGCATTTGGACCTCTACCAATCTTTTAGCGTTGCGATGGACGCATCGGGACGCAAACGCTACTGCCGCGGATCAAGCCGCATGACTGGCGAGCCGACCCATTTCGCGCGCGACCAATTCGCGGTAAGGCCCCCTTCCCTGCACGAGAATGTCCGGCGGTCCGTCCTCGATGATCCGACCGCCTTGCAGCACCACCACGCGGTCGAAATTGCGCAAGGTGGCGAGTCGATGGGCGATTGCGATCACCGTGCGCCTGCGCATCAGCCGTGACAAGGCCTCGCGGATCGCCTCCTCGGACTCACCGTCGAGTGCGGCGGTGGCCTCGTCCAGCAGCAGGATGGGCGCGTCCTTCAGGAACGCCCGCGCGATCGCAATACGCTGTCGCTGCCCGCCAGAGACCTTGATGCCGCGATCGCCGACCATCGTGTCCATTCCTTCGGGGAGATTTTCGATGAAATCGCAACGCGCCGCGATCGCCGCGCGCAGCACCTCATCATCGGTCGCGTTCGGCCGCCCATAGCGGATGTTTTCCATGATCGAGCGATGGAACAGCGAGATATCCTGCGGCACCACAGAGATCGCCTCGCGAAGACTTTGCTGGGTCACCCGCGAAATGTCCTGGCCGTCGATCGTGATGTTGCCGCGCTGGATATCGTAGAAGCGCTGCAGCAGCGCGAAAAGGCTTGACTTGCCGCCACCGGATTGACCGACCAGGCCGACCCGCTGTCCCGGTTGAATGCGCATCGAGAACTTGTCAAACACCTGGGCTCCGCCGGGATAGTGGAATGCGACGTTGTTGAAAGCGACCGCAGCGCCGCTGCGGACGAGCGGCTCGGCTTCGGGATGATCCTTCAACTCGTGCGGCAACAACAGGGTCGCGATGGCTTCGGTCATCCGGGCGACGTGCTGGGTAACGTCAACCAGCGCCACGGCCAGATCGCGCGTCGCGCTAAGGATTGACAGACCCAACGTGCAGACCAGCACCACGTCGCCCGTGGTCGCAGCGCCCTGCTGCCAGAGCGTGATCGCCCATGCCAGCAGCGCAATCGTTAGAGCGATCGTCACAACGGCGTGAAGCAGCCGTAGTTTTTCCAGATAGCGCAGACTGCGGCCGCGGGCGTCGAGTTCCCGCCCGACAGTGGCGTCGAAGCGATCGTGTTCGTAGCTGAGGCCGCAGAACGCGCGGACCAGCGGCAGGTTGCTGATGACATCAACCATCTCGCCATCCACTGCAGCCGCCTTATCGGCAAAATCGTCATGCAGCGGCTTGCCCGCGGCAGCAAGACGAAACATCAGCATCAGCATGATACCCGCGATGACAATCAACCCTGCGGACATCGCCAGGCTGACTGTCCCGATCAGGAGAATCGCCGAGACGGTGGCGATGCACGGCGGCAATACATTCCAGACGAACATGTTCTCGACAGTGAACACCGCGTTGGATGTCGCGCTGATGCGACTGGTCAACATTCCCGGCAGGCGGTCCGAGAAATAGCTGGGCGCGTGGCCGGTGAGATGGCGGAATATGTCGCGGCGGAGATCGCCGGTGACGCCGACAAAGGTAAAGCTCGCTGTCCAGCTCGCGACGCGCCACAGAAGATTGTCAGCCGCAATCAGCAGCATGAGAAAGCCGAATGCCAGCCATACGCCATTGGCGTTCGACGAGCCGGCAGTCAAGCTGTCGACAAGGCTCTTCACGCCGTACTGCGTGCCCACCGAACAGGCAACTGCTGCCACAACAGACGACACAATGATCACATGCGCCGCACGACGCTGACGCAGATAGCGCATGACAAATGAAAACGGGCGTCGTGCATATCCAGAAAGAGTGTCCATGAGTTCCGCAGACCTGTTGAGAGTGAACGAGATTCTCTATCGCCTATCGCACACGACGACGTGAAGAATGCCGCTTCGCCTTTTCGTTCGCGTGGCCATCAACCCGCAACAATTTTGCAGCATCGAGACGGCCGACAATTTGTTCTCATGAGATGGCATCAGCAAGACACCGGTGTGGAGGAAGCAAGATAAGCTGATGTGCGGAACCCCAAAGATGCGAGAACGTT